>NZ_JAVREJ010000011.1:0-209613 GCF_031845345.1 Pseudonocardia charpentierae
GGCTCCTACACCGACCCGATGGGACCCGACGCGTCCGCGGAGATGATCCGCTTCTTCCTCGCCCACCCCCGCCGGCCCTGACCCCAGCACACGGGACGGACGGCCCACGCCGTCCGCCCCGCACCGGGGCGTTGTTGATCGCCACAGATCGCCTGCGACGGCCGTGTCGGAGTAGTATCGGTACCGCCGGGAACACCTCGCATGTGGCATTCGTGCCCACATCGTTCCTGGTGACAGGCCAGGCCGGGCGCTTCGCGTCCCGGGGGACGGGGCACGACATGACGTCGGCACCCACTACGTACCGCAACACTCCGCCAACGGGCGACGTCGCAGACGGATCTGCGTCACCGCGACTGCAGCTGAAGCCGGAGTCGACCGCCGCCACCGGGTTCGTCGACGGGGGCTGGTGGCCGCGATCGCGCGACCTGGGCGCCGAGCTCCCCGATCTGCTCACCGCGCTGAAGGCTCGGATCGGGCCCGTCGAGCGGGTCAGCTACCACCTGGGCGACTGGGACGACACCGAGAGGGCCATCACGGCAGGTGGGAACGTCGTCCGGCTGTCCGGGTTCCGCTCGCAGGCCGCCGGGACGATCGACGTTCTCGCTTCCCGGCTGCGGATGACCCTGCTCGTGGTGCCGGCCGAGGCGGCCTCGGAGAGCGCCCACGGCGTACTGGCCACCGCCGGACGACGCGACAACTCGGACGACGTCGCGTCGTTGTTGCTCCATTCCTTCACGGGAACCGGTGAGGCGGACGCCGACGGCCGTTCCGGGGTCGAACACCGCTGAAGGTCGATGTCGTGACCGCAGCACGTGTGATGAGCCCGGCCGGCACGCCACGGTCGCGATCGCGCGACGGCTACGACCACCTCGAGCACCTGTTCGTCGAACGGCGAAGCCTGCCGGACGGCCACCCGCGCCGGCAGGTCATACGCGACCGGCTGGTCACCGGCTATCGGCCCGTCGCACTGCACATCGCACGCAGGCACGCCTACCGGGGCGGGGACCTCGAGGATCTCGAGCAGGTCGCGACCGTGGGGTTGATCCACGCCGTCGACCGCTTCGAACCCGATCGCGGGAACGCGTTCTTGTCCTTCGCGGTGCCGACCGTCACGGGGGAGGTGCTGCGCTACTTCCGGGATCGAGCGTCGGTCATCCGGGTACCGCGACGACTCACCGCACTGCGGCCGGCTCTGGATCGGGCCACCAAGGAGCTGACCCAGCAGTTGGGACGGGCTCCGCGGCCGAGCGAACTCGCCGCGCTGCTGCATGTCGACCTGGACCTGGTGATCGACGCACTGCAGGCACTGCACGGCGGGTGGTGCCTGTCGCTCGACGAACCGGCAGGCGAAGGGCACCGGGGCGACCAGAACCGCTTCGACGACGCCCTCGCGCACGTCGACCCGGAACTGGGCCTCGTCGAAGACCGCGAACTGCTCACCTCGCTGCTCGCCGACCTCTCGGACCGCGACCGGGAGATTCTGCTGCTCCGCTTCTACAAGGGAATGACCCAGACCGAGATCGCAGGCCGGATCGGGGTGTCGCAGATGCAGATCTCCCGCGTGCTGACCGCGACGCTCGCGCGGCTCCGCGCCGCCGGCAAGGTCCCACGCCGGTAACCCGGGATCAGCCTGCCTGCTCCGGATCGTGCGGCTCCGTGTCGTACACGGCGTTGAAGGCGATGGTGCGCAGGGAGCCGGTGAGGGAATGGACGACCGCGAGCGCGTGGTATTTGTCCCCGACCATGGGACGCTCACCGGCGCGCTCGACGTCCTGCCAGAGGGATTCGACGTACTCCCAGAGCAATTGGCGCGCGTCCAATTGCTGTTGCCGCGCCTCGTCGGACATATGTGCCAGGCGGGCGCGGTCCAGCGACGCGAAGGCCTCGACGAGGTCCGAGGGCTCATGGATCGTCATCGATCCCGAAGCGTAGCGCTACGTTGTAGACCCTACGTTGTACCGAACGGGTACTCCCGCAGGAGGATCGTGGAGATGGCAGGCACGCCGGGCTCCGACGATGTGGAAGCGCGCCGGCCGGGCGGCGCGCGCCGTCCGGTGCTGACCCGACACGACGTGCTGGTCGCAGCGCTGCGCCTGATCGACGCCGACGGGGTGGACGCCCTGTCGATGCGGCGCCTCGGCCGGGCGCTCGACCGCGACCCGATGCGCCTGTACCGGTTCGCGGCGAGCAAGGAGGAGTTGCTCGACGGCGTCGTCGAGTTGGTGCTGTCCGAGCTGGAGATCCCGTCGCGACGGGCAGGCGACTGGGACGATGTGCTGCGACGCACCGCCCGCAGGTTCCGTCAGATCGCGCTCGCCCATCCGCACGTCGTACCACTGCTGGTGACGCGCCCGCTCGCCACACCTCTGGCATTGCGGCCGATCGGCACGCTGCGCCCCCTGGAGGCCCTGCTCGACCTGCTGGCCGGCGTGGGGTTCAGTCCCCGCGGCGCCCTGCACGCATACCGGCTTTACATGGGTTTCCTGCAGGGGCACGTGCTCAACGAGCTCCAGGAGCGGGTGCACGACCCGGACGAGACCGACGACCTGCTGCGGCTCGGCCTGCACCGGCTGCCTGCGCGCGAGTTCCCGCGCCTGCGATCGCTGGCCGGTGAGCTCGTCGTCTACGACGGCGCGCAGGAGTTGGAGGAGGGCCTCGACGTCGTGCTCGGCGGGCTGTGCAGGCAACTCGACGCCGAGTTGTCGACGACGAGAAACCGCAGTGGCCGGAACGGTGTCAGAGGAGGACCGTGAGAGGGCAGGCACCGTACTGGCGCATCCGGACCTCGGGCGGCGGCTGCTCTCGCCGCAGAGATTCGAAGGAGCGCCACCGATGATCACCTTTCTCGGAATGATCATTTTCGCCACCATCATCAGCATCGGTTCGCTCGACGGCCGCAGCGGCTTGAGCCTCTTCGGCAAGTACACCGCCTCGGGTTTCGCCGGCGTGCGCCCGCGGCCGGTCCCCGGCAAGCGCCGCGACGGCGACGGTCCGACCAGGCCGGCGGGCCTCTGACCTCGAGCGACGACGAGCACATGATCGGGACTCGGGCCGACGCAACCCGAACAGCGCCGCTTCGGTCAGGGTGCCGTGGAGCCCGTCGTCGACATGCCGTGCTCGAAGGCGTACGCGGCGGCAGCGGTCCGCGAGCCGACGCCGAGTTTGGTGAAGATGTTGCTCACGTGGCGGTGCACCGTCTTCTCGCTGAGGGCCAATCGGGCCGCGATCGAACGGTTCGGCTCGCCCGCCGCGATCAACCTCAGCACGTCCACCTCACGGGGGCTCAGTGAGGAGCAGACACCGGCCGGCTGGGTACGGCCCGGGTCGTTCGCCTCGGCCACGTCGGGGAGTGCGCCGAGCTGCTGGAACACGTGCCGAGCCGAAGCCAACTCCAGCCGCGCACCGTCGTCGTCGTGCATCGCGTGACAGGCCCGAGCGATGAGGACGCGGGTCCTGGCTGCTTCATAGGGCGCTTCCAGGTCGTGCCACAGTTGGTGAGCCCTCCGCAGGGGCGCCAGTGCCCCATGAGGATCGCCTTGGACGAGGTGTACGGCGCCGCGAGCAAGCGCCGCGCGGGCGTGAAGGGCCGGAGTGCGGTAGCGGGCCGCGATCTGTGCAAGCTCGGTGGCGGCCTCGTCGGCCGCGGGGACGTCCTGCGCGGCGAGCATGATCTCGACATAGGCAGGCAACAGCTGGGATCGCGTCACCTCGCGACCGGGGACGCGGTAGATCGGCTGGTCCCGCGCCTCCGCGAGCGCGCGGCGAATGGCTGCCGACGCCGCAGCGGCGTTGCCCTGGGCGAGGCGGAGCAGCGCGACGCCGGGCTGGACCTGCCAGCCGTACCGGCTGGCCTGCCGGTACGCCTGCTCCGCGTCGTCGAACTCGCCGTGGAGCCGGTGGATCTCGGCGACCTGGTAGAACGCCCCTCCCGTGACGATCAGGCCGTAGCCGCGCGTCAACTGTCGGCAGGCGAGCCGGGCTTCCTGAGCCGCCTCGGCCCATGCGCCCGTCAGCTGCAACAGCTCCGAGCGGTGGATGCGGCAGGTCCCCGAGTAGGCGCCGGTGAATTGCGGCAGGGCGTCGCACCACGCGTTGAGTGCCGCCGTCCACTCCCGGGCACGGTGGACGTCGTAGAGCTGATGGCAGGTCTGGATCGTCTTGCAGTAGATCCAGGCGGTGACCCGCGCCGACGTCTCGCCCGCGCTGATGTCCAGCATCGCCTCGTCGAGCAGCGCCAGGCCGTCGTCGATCCGGCCGTCGCCGACCAGTGCCCGGCCTTGCTGGTGCGTGGCGATGGTCACGAGATCACGATCCCCACAGGCGCTGCCCAGCGCCGCGGCCCGACCCGCGGCGGCCAGCGCGACGTCGTGGTCGCCGTCACGCAGCGCCCGCTCGGCCACGGGCAACAGCAGGTACCCCTGCCCGGCACAGTTCGGGCGACCCTCCGTCAGCCGCGTGGCACGGGCGAGCCAGCCTCCCGCCTGCGCGAACTCCGCGTTGAAGGCCAGGGCCCGGTACAGCCAGAAGGCGTCGCGCAGTGCCTCGCCGATCTCCCCGGCCGCCACCCGGGCCGTGTAGACGCGCTGCAGCACCGCGATGGCCTCGTCGCCGCGGCCCACGAGGTCCAGCGCCTCGGCGAGACGTTCCAGGTCCTCGACGTCCAGCAGGCTGGTCTCGTCGACCTCCGCGAACGCATCCGCCGCCTCCTGCCAGCGCCGTCCACGATGAGCCGACCGTGCCCGCTCCAGCTCCGCATCAACGTCCACGACGACGTCCTCCCGCGGGAACCGACCCGCCCGCGTGGGTAATTCTCCCCACCGAGCCGCTCGAGCGGAATGGGTGCAACTGCCGAAGTCGGAGGGGTCGGCTCGCTCCTAGCCTTCGCCGATGCTGATGGCGACGACTTCGGAGCACACGATGTTCGCTCCTGCTCGAATGCTTGATCCGTTACGAATCGTCCAGGGCGTCGGGAACAGCCGCTACGACTGCCCCGATCTCACGACGCTCGATCGGCACCTCGACCATCTGCGGTGTCGCATCGTCGAACTCGACGACCGGACCTCCGACGTCGCCGACCGCTGTCGAGCCGATATCGACCGGCTGCTCGACCGCCGGTCCTGGCTCACTCTTCCGACGGCTGCTGCAGCCGGCCGACGGTGAATCAGGCGGCGGCGACAGGCTCGAACGTGACCTTGCGCCGCAGCATGCTCCACGCCACCTCGCGGTTGAGGTACGGGAAGAAGTTCGCCTTCTCGCAACCCTTGAGGGACGGAATGTTGTTCGTCCCGACCACGGTGATGACGTACCGCGAGTCCAGGTCGGCCGCCTTCTCCGCGATGAGGGACATCGCCAGTCCCATGATTCCCTTACCGCGGAAAGGCGCCGGGGTGAAAGCGCCTTCGAGCAGTGCGGTTCCGGGCTCGAGGATCGGGAAGGCGCCGCCGAAGTAGGACTGGATCTGCGCGTTGTCCTGTTCACTCATCAGCCACTGCACATAGCAGGGCTCGTCACTGGCCGTGACCGCCGCGTAACAGGTTCCGAGGCCCGACTCGAGCAGCCATCGACGCCGAGATCGGTACAGCACGTCGTCGGCCGACGCTGCCTCGCCGGCGTGGAGGATCTTCGGGACATCGGCCTCGGTCAGTGGGCGGACGTCGATCTCGATGGCCGCCTTCGGCCGGGTGTGCGGCGCCTCGAGATCGCGCCGGAGCACGATCGCCTGCTCCGTCGAGCGGATCCGTTGCCGGATGTCCAAGATCACGCAGGTCCGCCCTCAACGGCCGAACTTCGCCCGCGCCTGCGGGGTGACCGGCGTGAACACATTGACGAGGTTCCCGTCCGGATCGCGGAACAGGAGCGCCCGGTTGCCCCAGGGCATCGTGGTGGGCTCGGTGACCACGTGCTCGACGAGGCCGCGCAGCTCCTCGTACGAGGCGTCGACGTCGTCCACCACGTATTCGATGATCACCGAGCGGTTGGCCCCCGACTCGGCAGCGCGGGAGCCGAACAGCGGCACGGTGCGGGTGTCGGCGATGGCCAGCGTGCCCGACGCCGTCGCCAGCTCGGCGAAGACCTCGTTGCCCCAGACCGCCGTGGTGCCGGTGACCTGTTCGTAGAAGGCGACGAGTCGGGCGACGTCGTCGGTGATGATGCGGATCGAGACGAGTTCCATGGCCCGGACGCTACGAGCGATACCGGGCGGAATCGACCCGGTATTGCTGAGATAGTTTCCTCGTGGCCCGACCGACCTCCCGCGTGCTGGCCCTCCTGGAGCTGTTGCAGTCCGGCGGTACCCGGACGGTCGCGGAGCTGGCGGACCGTCTCGGCGTCGACGAGCGGACCGTGCGCCGGTACGTCGGCCACCTGCTCGACATGGATGTGCCGGTCGAGTCGGTGCGGGGGAGGTACGGCGGCTACCGGCTGGCCGCGGGCTACCGGATGCCTCCGCTGATGCTTGGCGACGACGAGGCGCTCGCCGTACTGCTCGGGCTGATCGCCGGACACCGGTCGGGGCTGCTGACCGCCTCCGGCACGGCGAGCGAGACGGCGGCGGCCAAGATCCGCCGGATGCTCCCCGAGCGCCTGACCCACCGGCTCGACGCCCTGCTCGCCCAGGTCGCCTTCACGGGGCCGGCGCGGGAGGCGGCGGCGCCGGACGCCGGGGTCCTCCTGGCGTTGGCCGACGCCGTTCAGCACAGTCGCCCGGTCCGGATGCGCTACGTCGCCGGCGACGGCCGGCGCACCCAGCGCACGATGCACCCGTACGGCCTAGTGGCGCACGCGGGGCGCTGGTACGTCAGCGGGCTGGACGTCGAGCGGGGCGAGGAACGGACCTTCCGCGTGGACCGGATCACCGACCCTCGACCGCTGCCCGGTGCGTTCCGGCCGCCCTCGACGTACGACCCGGCTGAACGCGTCCTCTCCGGCCTGGCCCGGACCCCGTACCGACACGAGGTCTCGCTGCGCATCCAGGCGACGGCCGAGCAGATCCGCACACGCCTGCCCGCGAGCGTGGCGACGATCGAGGAGCTGCCGGACGGTTGGCAGCGGGTCGAAGTGCGCGCCGAGGAACTCGACTGGGTGCCGGGCGTCCTGGCGATGCTCGACCGGCCGTTCGTCATCGAGCGTCCGAAGGAGCTGCGGGATCTCGTGCGCGAGCTCGCCGAGCGGTTGGTGCGGTCGGCCGCGGGTTCGGTTGAACACCGACCTTCACGAGTCGGGGCGTCACCTGCGCCCGGACGCGACCACCATCGGCAGGTCGATCGCCATTGACTCGTTGCGGACGAACGGCTGCCACGACTCGACCACGTCGCGTTCCATGGCCTCCTGCGCGGTTGCGGGGGCCTGGGCGACGAGCGGCGCCATCGGGGTGAGGTTGATGTACTGCCACAGGAACGCGGCCGGAGCACCGAGGTTCACCGTCGCGGTCGACACCGCGGCAGTCACGTCGACGAGACCGGCGTCGCGCAGCAGTGATGCGACGTCCTCGGGGTCGTGCATGGAGAACACCGCGTGGACGAACCCGCCGAGGTCGGTACTGATGTGGTCGACCAGCGCCTGCTCCATGAGCGCGAACAGCGGTGGGATGGCGCCCGGGGTGTTGACGACGACGCGCCCGCCGGCAGCGGCCACGCGCCGCATCTCGGCGACCGCGGTGTGACGGTCCTGCATGAACATCAGGCACATCTGGCAGAGCACGGCGTCGTAGGCCTCGTCGGCGAACGGCAATGACGTGGCGTCTCCGACGTGCCACTCGATGGTCGACGGCGATACCGCGCGCGCGACTTCGATCATGTCGGGGGTGAGGTCCAGGCCGGTGACGGTGCCGCTCGAGCCGACGGCTTCGGCGGCGAGCCGTGCGATCACTCCGGTGCCGCAGCCGACGTCGAGGACGCGCTCGCCGGGTCGCAGAGCGGCGGTCTCCAGCAACGCGACGGACACCGGGGTGGCGATCTTGGGTACGAAGTGGCGTTCGTAGTTCTCGGCGGCGGTTCCGGTGAAGCTGCGGTAGGACACGGTCGTCATTGCTGGTCTCCTCGTGTCAGGCGCGGATCATGGGGGCCTCGGCGGCGTGCCGGGTCCGCAGTTCGGCGTTCCATCCGCCGTTGCAGTACGTCGTGACGGCCGTGATGCGGCCGTCGACCACGTCGCAGAGGTGGAGGCGTCGGGCGGTCACGACGCCGCTGGGCGGGTGCTGGGTCTCGACGTGCTCGGTCACGAACCCGGTCGCGGTCGGGACGGTGCGGACGACGTCGATCTCGACCGGACCCTCGGCGATGGCGCGGAGCTGTTCGGTGAACACGGAGCCCGGTCCCTGGAGCTGGAAGCGCCACATCGGGGGCAGCAGGTCGAACAAGGCGTCGTCGGCGAAGAGGTCGTCCGATGATGTGAAGTCGACGAAGCACTGGTGGAAGGCGAGGGCGAGCCGGGCGGCGGTCGCGTGGTCGGTCATGGCGTCGACGGTACGAACTGCCTGGTCACGCCCACATCGCTCGCCTGCCCTATTCGGCTGCGGGGGTGGGGTCGGACGGATGTCCTACTCGGCCCTCGCCAGGAGGCCGTGCTCGTAGGCGTGGGCCGTGGCCGCGGTCCGGCTCGTCACGCCGAGCTTGCTGAAGATGTGCTCGACATGTCGGCGAACCGTGTGCGGGCTGATCCCGAGCGCCTCGGCGATCTCCCTGTTCGTCTTGCCGGCTGCGAGGTGGATGAGAACGTCACGCTCGCGTTCGGACAGGTTTTCGGCGGGCGGCGGTCCGCCGGTGAGCGCGTTGAGCCGGTCGACGTCCGGCTCGGCGCCCAGGGCGAGGAACGCCTCTTGGGCATTGCCGAACTCGAGCTCGGCGCCGGTGTGGTCGGAGAGTGCAGCGCACGCCAGCCCGATGGCGACGCTCGTTCGGGCGGCCTCGTAGGGCATCTGCAACGTGCGCCAGGAGTGCGCGGCCGAGCGAAGGTGCTGGAGCGCTGTGGCGGGTTCGCCTTCGATGATCAGGACAGTGCCTGTCGCGTGTGCCGCCATCGCCTCGAGCACGGGCGAGGTCGACGCGGAGGCCATCGTCGTGAGCTCCTCAGCCGCCGAGCGCGCGGCGGCCGCATCCCCGCAGGCGCAGAAGATGTCCACGGCGGCGGCCAGCAACGCCGGTCGCTCCGTCGCCGTCCGGGCCTCCCGCAGCGCCCGTCGAACAGACGCCGACGCCACGGCCGACCGGCCGCGTGAGAGCTCGAGCAGCGCAACGCCGGGTATCGGATCGCAGCCGAGGCGGCTGGCGTCCCGGTAGGCGTCAGCAGCCCGCTCCGCGTGACCGAGTAGACGGCAGAGCTCGCCCTGCTGATACCGGGCGAGCCCGAGTGCGGGATGCGGCGGGTCCGCAAGGCGACGACGTGCCTCCTCGGCCGTGGCCACGGCGCTGGTCCAGTCGCCGGAGAGCTGCTGCAGTTGTGAACGGTGCACGAGGCATTGGCCGCGGAACGGGACCAGATCGGGTTGGGCTGCGCACCACCCGGAGAGGGCTGCCGTCCACTCCGATGCCCGCGCCAGATCGAACTGCGCCATGCATTCGAGGATCACCGCGCAGTACACGACGCCGGTGGCGATCGGGCCGACCTCGCCGCTGGTGACCGACAGCATGACGTCGTCGAGGCAGCCGAATCCGTCTGCCGTCCGTCCCATGCCGATGAGAGCCTGGCCGCGGGCGAGGAGCCCGAGCGCCTGCAGGTCGCTGTCGCCGAGCCGAGCGCCGATCTCGCCCGCCTGTACCGCCAGGTCGTGCGCCGCGACGGGATCTGCGTCGAGCACACCCAAGAACTCCGGGATCAACAGATAGCCGGACGCCGCACACTCGACGCCCGCCTCGTCGACGAGCCGCCGAGACCGGGTGAGCCAGCCGCCGGCCTGCGCCATCCGACCCCGCAGAAGGAGGCAGAACGCGATCCACCAGGCATACCGCGCCGCTGCCGGACCGTCGCCGGCCACGACCGCACCCCGATAGGCCTGGTCCCACGCCCGCTCACACGTGACGTCGTCACCGACGAGGAACGCCGCGACGGCGCGTCGCCCATGGTCGTCGACCGCCAACGGAGCACTCGACGCGGCGACGGCGAACGCGTCGGCCGCCTCACGCCAGGCTCGCGCGGCGAAGGCTGCGCGCGCGTGCTCGAGTGACGACGTCACCGAAACAGTCTGTTCCCGTCGACGGCCTCACGGGAACAGCGGTCTGCCGGCCCGGAGCCTTCCTCAGGAGGTCAGGGTGGAGTTGTTCGGGCGCTGCGTGCTGACGGAGGCGATGCCGCTGCGGTCCCCGGCGGATGAGGTCGGGAGACGATGATCTGGGCGATCCCGATGACGAGGACACCGATCGTCAGCAACCGCTCCGCGCCCGGGAGTGGCCGGAACCAGCCGTAGACCTGGGTGGCCACGGCGACGAGCTGGGCTCCGAGCGGCAGGGCGATCGCCCGCCAGCCGGTGATCTCCGGCGACGCCCGGGGCCGCGTGGGCAACCGGGTGGAGCCGACCGCGAACGCGAGGGCGCCCGCGCTCCAGAGGAAGTCGTACGGCCCGTCGTGGGACAAGACGTCAGCCGCGGTGAGGCTGTAGGCGCAGTCGGCGACCGTCAGACAGACCAGGCCGGCGGCGACCCATGGCCAGCTGCCGGCGAGCCGCCAGGACAGCACCGGGAGCGTGCCCACGAGCGCGCCGAGCAGCAGGACGTCGCCGAGGGGGTAGGCGACGGTGACAGCCCGGCCCAGTCGGTCGATCGGTGCGCTCTCCAGCACCGGCTCGATCACGAGCAGAACCCCGGGCGTCGCGACGATGAGGACCAGGACGAAGCCGTCGAGCCAACGGTGCCACGGTACGTCGAACACCCGGGCCCGGATCATCAGCACGAGCCCCGCCATGAAGAGCGGGTACGTGGCCAGGTAGAGCACGTCGGTGGGGTTCGGCGTGGGCACGTCGCCGCCGCAGGCGTACAACACGCTCCAGGCGATCTCGCCGAGGCCGAACAGCAGCAACGCTGTGGCGAAGCACCACCAGGCCGCGCGGGCCGGCCCCGCTGTCCGGCGACGCGCGCCCCACGCGCACAACGCGCTCGAAGCGAGGATTAGCCCGCTGTGCAGCCAGTCGTCGATGAGTGGGTGATCGGGTCCATGGACGCCGGCGGAGATCTGGTGGCCGGCCTCGACGATCAGCCCGAGCAGCAGCACCACGGCCAGGAGCCGCCCCGGGATTGCCCCGGCACGCCACGCGCGGAGCCGGGCCAACCGGTTGGTCGTCGACACGGGTCCTCCCTCCGCGCGTCTCGCTGGACCATGATGGCCTCGGTCGACTCCAACGAGCACCCGTCGAGCACCTCGAACCGGCGGAACCGGCAGCTCAGAGATCGGGCCGCGCGTGCGACGCGCAGCACGCTCAGGTCCTCGACGAGGTGGACCGCGATGGCCTGGGCCTGGCCTCGGGTCGACCGTCGGGAGGAGGACAAATCGAAGGGAGCCTGGTGCAAGGCCTCCTCCGCCGGACGAAGCTCAGAGTCCCTGAGATTGGCCCGACCGGCGCGACGTGGTCACGTGCGCGCACGAATGTCGATCCCAGGCTCCTGGGCCCGACGACTGGCCAGGACTAGTGGAGTGCCGCCGTCACAGCAGTGACGCTGAGTGATAAGAGCAGCTAAAGGTTGGTGCCCCCGGTAGGATTCGGGCCACGAGACAATCCACGCGGGGTGTCCTCAGTGGACAAGTTCGAGGGCTCTCGTGTTCGGCGAAGTCCGTGCGATCGTTGATGTTGAGTGTGGCGAGCGGAAGATTGCGGGCGATGCAGCACGCCGCGATCCAGGAGTCGTTGGTCGGCCGAGGCAGGCCGCGGAGCCGGCGTGAGCCTGAATCTCGCCCTGAATCCTGGCGGCGTTGAAGCCGCAGGGGAGGACGACGACCCTGGCAAAGAACACGTGGAGCCCGGCGCGGCGCTGTGGCCCCGGCGGCGCAAGTACGTTCACTGGGGCAGTTCTCCGACCGTGACGAAGGCGAAGGCCTTGTACTCCTCATCGGACTCCCAGAGGCGCGACCGAGCAAGTTCGTTGACTGGTTTGATCGACATGACGCCCTGGCGACGAGCGAGTTTCTCGATCGCCAGCGCACTGTCGTCCTGCCGTCGTGTGGGTTTGTTGGGTGTCGTCACGCTGACCACCTCCACGCGGTGAGGCCATCGATCCACTCCCCACGGCGCTCATCGGTGATGACAGGCCCAGGCTCGGCCGCCGTCTGGAGCCTGAGCTCGGGCGTCAACGCTGCCGCCGGCTGGTCGATTGACGGCCCTCGGCCACCCGAGGACCGTGGACCGGTCGTAGTGGCTGGTCTCGGTCGGCGCTGATCGATCGAGGGGGTGCAGTTACGCTCAAAGGGAGTTCAACATGGCGGAACAGCTCGATCCGTCACAGATCATGCAGATCGGCTCCGGGTTCTGGGCCTCGAAAGTCCTCCTTTCAGCGGTTGAGCTTGAGCTGTTCACCGAGCTGGGTCGGGACGGTGCGACCGGCGCAGGTCTCGTGCACGGTCTCGGCCTCGCTCCTCGCGCAGTACCCGACTTTCCGGACGCCCTTGTCGCACTCGGGCTCCTAGACCGTGATGGTGACGGGGTGGAGGCCGTATACCGCAACACCCCGGAGACCCTGTTCTTCCTCGACAAGGCGAGCCCAGCGTACATCGGCGGAGTTCTCGAGATGTTCAATGCGCGGTTGTTTCGCTTCTGGGGAGACCTGACGGAGGCGCTGCGCACGGGGCTTCCGCAGAACGAAGTGAAGCACACAGGTGAGTCGATGTTCCCGGCTCTGTATGACGACCCAGAGAAGCTCGAGCAGTTCATGCAGGCCATGGTCGGTATCTCCATGGGTGGTTTCGAGGCCCTGGCCGACACGTTCGACTTCTCGGGATACAGCGCCGTCTGCGACGTGGGCGGAGCCACCGGACAACTGTCACTCGTCCTCGCCGGCCGCCATCCACATCTGCGGTGCACTACGTTCGATCTGCCCGCCGTAGAGCCGATCGCTCGGCGGACGATCGCTGCAGCCGGGCTGGCAGATCGCGTCGTTGCTGCGTCAGGCGACTTCTTCCGGGACCCGCTTCCCGCGGCCGATGTCGTCACGATGAGCCTGATCCTGCACGATTGGAACCTCGAACGAAAGATGCGACTGCTGCAAGCGGCATACGAAGCCTTGCCGGCAGGTGGCGCCCTCGTCGTCGTCGAGAACATCATTGACAACGAGCGTCGAAAGAACGTCTTCGGGCTGCTGATGTCACTGAACATGCTGATCGAGTTAGGTGATGGGTTCGACTTCACTGGTGCCGATATCACGCGCTGGTGCAAGCAAGTCGGATTCCAGAAGGTGGACATCATGCCGCTGGCCGGACCGACAAGCGCTGCCATCGCTTACAAGTGAGGGGCGCTCCCAGTTCCGCTGCGTCCAGCGCCTGGTGAAATGAGCCGAGGCGAGCCGTGGAAGGCCACGAAGCGGCCCCAGCGCGTCCTGTGCTTCGCCGCGGCTGAACACCGTCGAGCTGGACGTCCGCGGTGTCGAAGGAGGCCCGGCGGCGATCCTGGGAGCCGGCTTCCACCTCGACGGCATGCAGAGACGCTGACCCTGGCGCGAGCTGTCCGGCCCTATGTGGCTGGCGGCCGTGGACCGTCGTCGCGCGTCATCAGCCGAGGCTGGCCGCCTCCGGGGAACTGGCCGTGGTTGCGGTGGGGCGGGACGGTGTCGTGGTCGGTGGAGCGGTTGTGCTGCGGACGACGAGGTGGGGCGACACGACGAGTTCCCGTTCGCCGACGTCCGTGCCGTCGAGCCGGTCCTTGGCGCGGGTGACGGCGAGGTGTGACATCTGGCCGATGTTCTGGGCGACGGTGGTCAGGTCGACGTGGGAGAGGCGGGCCAGGCGGCTGTCGTCGAACCCGACGACGGACACCTGGCCAGGCACGGAGACGCCGGCCTTGCTGAGCACGTCGAGCACGCCAGTGGCGCAACGGTCGTTGAACACGGTGACGGCCGTCGGGCGGGGGTGCAGGTCCAGGAAGGCCCGGGCGGCTGCGGCTCCGTCGTCTTCGGTGGGTCCGCCGGGCAGGACGTGGCTGGAGTCGGTGAGGCCGTGCCGACGAACCGCCTCGTGGTACCCGCGGCGGCGTTCGGCGGCGCCGGGTGCGCGTCCTCCGTCGATGTGGACGGTCCGGCTGTGCCCGAGCGCGACGAGGTGGTCGACGGCCAGGTGGAGGCCGGCGGCGTTGTCGGTACGGACGACGTCGAGGGCGCGGTGGCGCACGGACCGCGCGACGACGACGATCGGCATGCGCCCGGCGAGCTCGGCCAGGAACGACGTCGGTGAGTGCGGGGCGAGCAGGATCAGTGCCTCGCAGCGGTCCTGCAGCAGGCTCGCGACGGCGCGACGCTCGTCGCGTCCGGGAGCGACGGCGCTGAGCGCCAGCTCGTAGTCGGCGTCGCCGGCAGCTCCGTAGAGGCCGCCGACGAGATCACCGTCGAACGGATCCTGCACGCGGAACACGACCCCGATCAGTCGGCTGCGCGACCGGCGCAGCAGCTGGGCCCGGCTGTCGGGGTGGTACCCCAGCTCCTCGGCAGCGCGCCGGATCCGCTCGCGGTTCACCGGGCTGGCGCCGGGCACGTCACGCATGACGAGGGAGACCAGCGTGGTGGACACGCCGACATGGGCGGCGACGTCGGCGAGCGTGGGACGGCGACGGGGGGTCGATCGGGTCGGTTCCGCCACGACGCCAGCGTAGCGCAGATCCTTTAAACGTTATAGACGTGGGGCCTTGACTGCTCGTCCGGGTTGCCCGTACCGTTCCTATAACGTTATAGGCGGCCCCTGAGAAGAGGTGCCGAGCTCAAGGAGGAGCAGTCGTGAAACTTGGATTGATCACCGACTCGGTCGGCCACCTGCCCTTCGAGAGCGTCCTGGATCTGGCGAAGGCGCAGGGCTTGAGCTCGGTAGAGGTGACTACCGGTAACTGGTCCACGGCGCCGCACGCCGACCTGCCCACTCTCGTGTCGTCCGCGGACGCCCGGTCGGAGTTCGCGGGGAAGATCTCCTCTCGCGGGCTGACACTGAGCGCGCTGTGCGCGAACGGCAACCAGCTGCATCCGGTCGAAGGGCCTGCCCACGACAAGGTCGTCCGCGACAGCATCAGCGTCGCCGCCGAGCTCGGGGTGCCGACGGTGGTTCTGATGTCGGGTCTGCCGGGCGCCCGCGGCGACTCGACCCCGAACTGGATCACCACCTCCTGGCCGCCGGAGACGCTGCGGGTCCTCGACTACCAGTGGAACGAGGTGGCCATCCCGTACTGGACGGAGCTCGCGTCGTTCGCGCGGGACAAGGGCGTCCGCCTCGCGATCGAGGCCTGCGGTAGCCAGCTCGTGCACAACGTCTCCACGCTGCAGCGTCTCATCGACGCGGCCGGCGCTGACGTCGTCGGGGCCAACCTGGACCCGTCGCACCTGATGTGGATGGGAGCGGACATCCCCACGGTGATCCGGGCGTTGGGGTCGTCGATCTTCCACGTGCACGCCAAGGACATCCGGGTGCAGCGGCCCAACGCCGATCGGGACGGGCTGCTCGACACGCTGCCGATCGAGCGAGCCGGGGAGCGTTCCTGGAACTACGTGACGCTCGGGCTCGGACACCCACAGGGTGCAACGTTCTGGGCCGACTTCGTCTACACCCTCCGGTCGGTCGGCTACGACGGCACGTTGAACATCGAGCACGAGGACACGCTGGTCAACTCGGTCGAGGGTGTCAGCCGTGCCGCCACCCTGCTCAAGCAGGTCGCCCTGGTCGAGCAGCCCGACTGGAAGCCGGCAGCCATCTGGCTCGACGCCGCACGCCAGATACGCCCTCGCGCACGGGCCGGTTCCGACCAGGCCAAAACGACTCCTGCTTCGCCGCCGGAACACTCAGCGCTACGGGTGCGTCGGCGCGCGAACCCGTAGCACACTCAAGGACAGGGGGAGCGCCGCCCCACATGAGCGGCGTTCCAGCACCGAGTAGTGGCGACCCGCCGCCTGCGCCGACGAGATGTAGGTCGTTGATCAGCGGTTTCGCGTGCCGGTGCCGTCGACCGGCTCGCCGCCTGCGGTCGGGTCCGAGGTGTGGAGCGCTTCGTGGAATGAGTTCGTGCCGGCCTGCTGGTGGAGCGGACGTCCGCACGAGCCTGTCGCGCGGCGCGGACCGCTGCCCGTGTGCGAGGGGGCGGCGGTCCGTCCCTAAAGCCGCGGCCGGTCGGAGTCGACCATGCTGCTGCCGCCGCGGCGGGCGATACGTCATCGTCCCTCCTCACCGGTCATCGCCCGTTCGTCCAGACCGCTCCGCGCGGGGCACCGTACGGTGTCTCGGAGGGGCGCGCCGAGGCGATGGGACTGTCCGGTATGGATGAGGTCGACAAGGTGACGTCCGGTCACGGCGTCCCCGCCGAGATCGTCGCGATAGCGGACGACTGGGCCAGGGCGATCGCCGGTAACGACGCCGAACGGATCGCCGGCGTGATGGCCGACGAATGGGTGATCGTCTCGGAGTCGGGGATTTCGACGAAGGAGGACTTCCTCTCCGTGGTGAGATCCGGAGCGCTCACGCATTCGGCGATGGACCGGATCACCCACCCGCGGATTCGGGTCTACGGCGACACCGCGATCTTCACCGCGCGGGTGACGAACACCGCGCACTACGGCGGGGAGCGGTTCGACGCCGACGAGTGGACAACCGACGTATTCGTGTTGCGGAACAGTCGATGGCAATGCGTCCTCAGCCAGATCACCCGAGCCGCCGCGGGCTGACCGCTGAGACCGCGAGCGAGGTCGAAACCATTCGCCACCCACGAGGCCATGACCGGCCGGGGAATGCTGCTCGGCTTGGCATACGAGGCGTTCGCATCGGCTTCGTCGCGAGCGTCAGCCGAGAGGTCGCCTTGAGCGGATCTTCATCGCACTCGCTCGGAGAGGGTGTAGTACATACGGGCGATGTCTTCGAGCGGAATGCCGGCCACCCGTTCTGCGACCTCGATGGCGTCGAGGAGCCCGAGGCTGGGCAGAAGGGCCGCTGCGCGCAGCGCCAGCGGCCTCGGCACTCCGCGGTCTTGCAGGTTCTCGGCCCGCCTGTGGACTGCATCGGCTTCACGGGCAGTCAGCAACTCGGGAAGCCGGAGCCGCATGGTGCGAACGTCAGGAGCAAACTGCCCGACGGCAACCGCCAGAGAGAGCGGCAGAGGGCGATGGGTCAGCAGCCACTGCGCCGACCGGACGAGGAATTGGTGAGTCTCGCGGATGATGTCGTCGACCAGTTCCACAGTGACGGTCCGCGGCAGTTCGTCGATCTGGGCCCATAGGTCAGACAGATCGAAGACCGCGGAGGTGATGAGGAAGGCACGCAGTGCGTCTGCAGCGGTTGCTCCTGTGGCCTCGCGCAGGACGAACGCGTACGTCAATCCGCTCCGGTCGATCATCTGGTTGACGAGCGACGTTGTTGCGATCTCGCGGCGCAGCGGATGCAGGGCAAGTGCGCTGGCGTGGCGACTGGTGAGGGCGGCCGGGAAGTAGGAGGTCAGCCGGTTTGCCACCTCGGGCTCGTCGGGTAGGTCGGTCTGCAGGACGGCGGTCTTGATGTCGAGCTTGATGTGCGCCAGTAGGACGGCGAGTTCGGGCCCGGACAGCCCTTCGCCTGCGGCAAGAAGCGTGGCGAAGCCGACGGCGTCAGGTAATCCCTCGAGTACGGGATCGAGCGCCCGGCGTGCAGCGAGGTCGGCAACAATCTGGGCGAGTACCGGCAGCTTGTCCGCTGCGTCACCCCGACTGACGCCCAGCACGGCGTTCTGGTCGCGGTTGTCGTCGAGCACCAGCTCGGCGACCTCGTCGGTCATCTCCGCCAGCAGGGCGTTGCGCGCCTCGCGGTCCAGCGCGCCGTCCACGACGAGCCGGTCGAGCAGGATCTTGATGTTGACCTCGTGGTCGCTGCAGTCGACGCCGGCCGAGTTGTCGATCGCATCAGTGTTGATCTTCCCGCCGTTGCGGGCGAACTCGATGCGGCCCCGCTGGGTCAGCCCGAGGTTCCCGCCCTCGCCGACGACCTTGACGCGCAGCTCGCGCCCGTCGGCGCGGATGGCGTCGTTGGCCTTGTCGCCCGCGTCGGCGTGCGTCTCCCCGCTCGCCTTGACGTAGGTGCCGATGCCGCCGTTCCACAGCAGGTCCGCCGGAGCGCGGAGGATCGCACGGATCAGTTCGGGCGGGCTGAGCCGCGTCACGTCCCCGCCGATCCCGCCGCCGATCCCGCCGTCGATCCCGCCGTCGATCCCGCCGTCGATCCCCAGTGCCTCACGGATCTCGGCACCGATCGGCACCGACTTCGCCGTGCGCGGCCACACCCCGCCGCCCGCGCTGATCGCGGCGCGGTCGTAGTCGTCCCACGACGAGCGCGCCAGCGCGAACAGCCGCTCCCGCTCGGCGAGCCCGCGCGCGGGGTCCGGCGTCGGGTCGACGAAGACGTGCCGGTGGTCGAACGCCGCCACCAGCTTGATGTGCGGGGAGAGCAGCATGCCGTTGCCGAACACGTCGCCGGACATGTCGCCGATCCCGACGACGGTGAACTCCTCGCGCTGGGTGTCGACACCCAGCTCGCGGAAGTGCCGCTTCACGCTCTCCCAGGCCCCGCGCGCGGTGATGCCCATCGCCTTGTGGTCGTAGCCCACCGAGCCGCCGGA
This sequence comes from Pseudonocardia charpentierae, assembly GCF_031845345.1. Classification (NCBI taxonomy): domain Bacteria; kingdom Bacillati; phylum Actinomycetota; class Actinomycetes; order Pseudonocardiales; family Pseudonocardiaceae; genus Pseudonocardia; species Pseudonocardia charpentierae. Next base: position 18,740 of record NZ_JAVREJ010000011.1, read on the forward strand.
GGCGAACGCGTCGCCGAGCCAGAACCCGTAGGACTTCGCGACCTCGTTGGCGATGTCGGAGAACTTCGCGGTTCCCTTGTCCGCGGCGACCACCAGGTAGGCGTCGTCGCCGTCGTGGCGCACCACCTCAGGCGGCGCCACGGTCTCGGTACGCCCGTCGGCTCGGGTGACCAGGTTGTCGGTGACGTCGAGCAGCCCGGAGATGAACGTGCGGTAGCAGGCCACGACCTCGTCGTTGCCCGCCTCGGGCCGGCGCACCACGAACCCGCCCTTGGCGCCGACCGGCACGATCACCGCGTTCTTCACGGCCTGGGCCTTGACCAGCCCCAGGACCTCGGTGCGGAAGTCCTGCGGCCGGTCGCTCCAGCGCAGCCCGCCCCGGGCCACGGCTCCGTAGCGCAGATGCACACCCTCCACCCGCGGGGAGTAGACGAAGATCTCGAACCGCGGGCGCGGCGCGGGCATGTCCGGCACCGCGGACGGGTCGATCTTGAACGAAAGGAACGGCCGCGCGCGGTAGAAGTTCGTGCGCAGAGTCGCGCTGATCATCCCGAGGAAGCTGCGCAGGATCCGGTCGGCGTCCAACCCGGTCACGGCATCGATCAACTCCCGCGCCGTCGCCAGCGCCACCCCTGCGGCATCGTCCCGTCCGGCGTCGCTCAAGCCCGGGCCGAACCGCGCTTGAAACAGCGCGACCAGCGCGCGGGCGACCCGTGAGTGCTGCAACAGCGTCTCCGCCATGTAGGTGACGCCGTAAGGGTTGCCGAGCTGGCGGGCGTAGCGGGCGTAGGCGCGCAGCACCGCGACCTGACGCCACGGCAGACCGGCGCGCAATACCAGCGCGCTGAACCGGTCGCTGTCTGCATCACCCCGCCAGGCCGCGCTGAAAGCCGAGCAGAACAGCTCCTCGGAGCTCGCGGTCGACCGCGCGCGCATCTCCAACCCGGTCGCTTCATCGACCCGCAACCCGAACGTGTAGAACCAGCACCGCGTACCGTCCGGCCGCACGAACTCGTAGGGCCGCTCATCGAGCACCTCCACCCCCAGGCTGTGCAGCACCGGGAGCACCTCGGACAAGGTCAGGCCGCGGCCGACCAGGAAGAACCGCAACCGCATCTCGACACCGAGCGGGCCGGGTTCGATCAACAGCTGGAGTTCCGGCGTTTCCCCCAGGGAGCGCATCACCCGCAGATCGGCCAACGCCTGCACCGGGTCGACATCGCTCTTGTAGGCCTCCGGCACGCCGACAAGCTGATCGACGATCTCGTGGCCGTGCGACCCGGCCACATCGAGCACCCACTCGTCCCACGTGAGAATCGCGGCGGCGAGCTGACCCTGCAGGCGAATCTGGTCGGGTTCGAAGCCGGTCGGCTCCGTGTACACCGTGAAGTGCACCGTCGCCAGCCTCGATTCACCACCGATTCGCGCCGAGTGCTCGATCCGCCGTCCGCGCAGCTCGCGTAGCAACACCTCCTCCATGGCCCGGCGTGCCGGAGTGGAGTAGCGGTCACGCGGCAGGTAGACCAGACACGAGAAGAACCGTCGGAAGGGTTCTCGCTCGGCGAAAAGACGCAGCCGCCGAGGCTGGGTGAGCGCCTGAACCCCGACGGCGAGATCGTGCAGCAACTCCTCGCCGGCCCAGAGCAGTTCCTCCCGCGGGTACTCGGCAATCACCTCGAGCATCCGCTGCCCCGTATGTGACTCCAGGTGCGCACCCGCCCGCTTCAGCGAGGCCCGAACCCGCCGCCCGATCGTCGGGATCTCCAGCACATTCTCGTGAAGCGCGCCCGTCGTTAGTGCGCCGAGAAATCGGTGCTCGCGTACCGCGTGTCCCGCCCGGTCGAGGATCTGAACGGCCAGGACCGACGGGTGCACGGGGCGGAACACCCGGCTCGGCGCGCTGGCTCGGGTGATCACGACCACGTCGTTGCCCCGGCTCAAGCCCGGGGTCACTCCGTCGAAGACCCAACGGGCGACCTCCTCGTGGCGCAGCACCCCGAGGCTCGAGCCCACCAGCAGCGGCGGCCCGGGTCGAGGCGGTCCGGCGCCGTCGTACCGGTGGTAGCCCAGGAAGGAGAAGCGCCCGTCCACCAGCCACTCGATCAGTCGGGCCGCGTCGTGCACGTCGCTCTGTGCCACCCCGGGTGGACGCCTTCCGCGCAGCTCGGCGGTGACCGACCGTGCCACCTCGACGATGCCGTCCTGGTCGAGTGCGACGTCACGCACGTCGCGAAGCACCAGGTGCAGCTCCGCGACGAGTTCCTTCGCCTCGTCGACCGGCACCGGGTCGACCTCGACGCGGATCCACAGCTCGGTGGACGCGCCGGCCTGCGACTGGCCCACGGCACCCGGTGTGAGCACCTCGACAAGAGCGCCGGACTCGTCACGGCGCACCGCCACGACGGGGTGGACCACGTACCGTACCCGCGCCCCGCTGCGGCTGAACCCAGCCAGCAGCGACTCCACGACGAACGGCGTCTCGTCGGTGATGACATCGAACAGCGTTCCGCTGCCGGCCGGGCGCGACGCGCTCGTCGCGACCACTGGCTCGCCGCCCGTTCGGTGTGCCGCCATCCGCCGGTGCGCTCGCGCGATTGCTGCGAGCGCTCCACGTCGCGTCGCCGCATCACCGGCGAATCCACCATCTGCCCCCACATGGAGGGCGTACACCCGATGAAGCGCGGCCAGGTCGGGGTTTGCCCCACCACTCGCTGCAGCGAGTCCTTCGTGGGTCGGACGCATTGGTTCCCCCCGAACCTGATTCGCTGCTGACCTCGGTGGCCTTGCGGCGATCCACTCCATGCTCGGGGCCACGGCTCGACAGGGGAAGTCCCCGGGGGCACATCGCCAGAAGACACGGTGGTCGCCGTCGACCGTGCGGCGCCCACGACGTGGCACTTCCGACGTCGTGGGGTGGGTACCGCCGCTGGGCGTCTTGAAGCTGCGCTCGGGCGGGGAGGGTGTAGCCGGAATCCCGGTTACCTGCACGGTGCTAACGCTGAGCGATATGCGCAGGTAGAACGCGGTGCGCCGGTAGGATTCGAACCTGCGCCACCGCCTCCGGAGACCGGTAGACCTCGTGATCGTCGGCGCCTTCTGGCCTCCTACCTGGGCCTTCTGTTCGCGTCCTGTGTCTCTGGTGGGTCCCGTGTGCTGTGGTTCGTTCCACGAGACATTCCACGACGAGTGTCCTCAATGGATGAGTCCAAGGCCCTCTGCTCGGCGCGGGCTCAACGTGCCACTTCCCCTCCGACGAACCGCGGCAACCGGTTCAGCTCGTCAGTGCATCGGTTGCGCCTGGCTTCACGAGGCGGAATCGGGGCACCCCCCGACCTGCCAGCGACGTCCTTCTCCGGGCCGGTAGTCGTCTCCTCCGCGGTCGGGGAGACGGGCGGGAACGTACCGGGCTGGCTGGACGCTCGGAACTGCGCGAGCACTTCGGTCAGGCGCCGATCGTGTTGCCGGGGTATCCGGTCGGCGATGACGTCGTCGATCAGCCGATCGCGGTGATGGTCACGAGCAAGGCGTGCGCGATCATTGACAGCAGGGTCCAACGCCGCCAGGAGGTCCAGCGGCGGACCTGGTGCTCGTCGAGCCCGGCCAGGCCCTTGCCGGTCTGAAAGGTCTCCTCGATGGTCCAGCGGCGGCCAGCGACGCGGACCAGCTCACGCAGCGGCACGATCTGCGGGGAGTAGCAGCGATAGAACGCCAGCTCACCGGTGGTTTGGTTGCGGCGGACCAGTAGCCACCAACACCCGCTTTCGGTGCCGTCGGCGCAGCCGACGGCACCGCTGTCGGGGGTGAGGGTGATCCAGCCCAGTCGTAGCGGCGTTCGCCTTTCGCGCCCGGTCCGGCGGAGAGCTGCTGCCAGGCCTGTCGGGGCAGCCCTGCGACGAGGGCGTCGGCACGGCTCGGGCCGGCCGGGGTGGGGACGCGTCGATCGCAGCCGATGGCCAGTACGTAGCCGATCTGCTGGGTCTCGCACTCGGCGCGCAGGCTGGGGTCGTTGCCGTAGACCTCGTCGCCGGTTGCCCACCGGGCGGGCACTCCGGCGTGCAGCGCGCGGGTGAGCATGCCGGTGGCCAGGGCGGGCTTGGTCAAGAACTCAATGTCGTCGGGCACTCCTGCCTCGGCGAGCCGGTCCGGGTCGTCAATCCAACAGCGCGGTAGGTAGAGCTCTCGGTCGATCAGGGTGTGCCCGCGCGCTGCGGCGTAGGTCAGGTAGACCCCGACCTGCGCGTTCTCGATCCGCCCGGCGGTACCGGTGTACTGACGCTGCACCCCGACCGTGGCGGTGCCTTTCTTCAGGTCTCCGGTCTCGTCGAACACCAGCACCGCGTCGGTGTCGCCGAGTGCACCGACGACGTAGTCGCGCAGATCGTCGCGAACGCCGTCGGTGTCCCAACTGGCCCGCGCGAGCAGGTACTGCATGCCGTGCGGATCGCGGTCCCCGGCGTGCTCGGCGATGGACCAACAGTTCTTCCGCGGCAGGTCGGCCAGCAGTCCGAGCACGAACCCGCGAACCCGACGGCGAGTCTCGACACGAGGGAACCGAGCAGCCATCCGGTCGAGCAGCCTGTCGCTCTCCGCGTCCCACCGCCCGGCATCTACGCTGTGGCCCGCGGCCACCGCTTGATCTTCAGAAGTCGACACAACAGACGAGGATCACGCGGTGGCCGCTCTACGTCCGAGACCGCCACGCCGCAAGATCACGACCTACGGCTGGAGTACTAGGCGGTGACGGCCGCTGCCGGAGCGCTCGGCGTGGGCCGCGTGCGAAAACCGCACTACTGGTCGCGGACGACGATGGCTGAACGGGCCGGGCTGTCGACATCCTTACGCTTCGCTACTTCTGCCAGCCGATCATCTCCGGAGTTGCGACGAAGAACCGCCCGGCGCCGTAGTTGGCCAGTCCGGTCTTGACGGCAACGATCGCCGGCAGGTTCACCGTGGGCAGTACGCCGTAGGTGCTCAGCGCGGCTGTTTCCGCCTCGGCGGCCTTCGCGAACTGCTCCTCCGGGACGGACAGCGTGTTCACGGACTTGATGAGCTCATCGTTCTTCGGATCGTTCACCCCGGACTTGATCAGGCCACTGTTGGAGCAGTAGACCTGGCAGATGTAGGCGATTCCGAATGGGTCGGACTGTGAGACGCCCGAGTAGAACATGTCGAACTGCTTGCCGATGACGATTTTGGAGAAGTCGCCGGAGGGAACTTGGCGGATGTCCATCTGTGCCCCGATGTTCTTGAGCATCGCGGCGGTGCCGCCGGCAACGGCCTTGCCGACCGCGTCGTCGCCGGTGTTCACGTAGGTGAACTTCAGCTGCTGTCGGTCCTTCACGCGCACGCCGTCCGGATCAACTACCCAGCCGGCCGCGTCGAGGTCCTTCTTGGCCTGCTCCGGATCGAACTTCACGACTTTGCCCACATTATCGGCGTAGCCGTCCTGGAAGGGCAGCATGATCATCGAGCCCTGTGGGTCGGTGCTGTAGTCCAGTCCGTTGAAGTGGAACTTGGCGATCTGCTCCCGGTCGATGGCCGCGAAGATCGCTTTGCGTACCAGTGGGTCGGACAGGATCGGGCTCTGACCGTTGAGCGTGAAGTAGTCGAGCTGTAGCGACGGGCCCTTCCGTATCTCGGTGCCCGGCTGCCCCTGCACCTGCGCGAAGCGGTCCTTACTGCCGACGCCGACAGCGTCTATCTGACCATTCTTGAACGCGTTCACGCTGGCGACGTCCTCCATCGTCAAGAAGGTCCGGGTGTCCAGCTTGCCCGGCTTGCCCCACCACTTCGGGTTGCGCTCGAAGACGATGACGCCGTTCTGCTGGTCGTACTTCTGCACCTGGTAGGGCCCAGCCCCCCATTCGTTGTGCGGAGTGTTGATGTAGCCCTGGTTGTAGACGACCGGATCAGTGACCTCGGGATTGACAAGAACATTGAAGAGGCTCTGCCACCACAGATTAATGCCCTGGAAGGTCACCACGGCCTGCCGGTCGTCCGTACCGCGGACGACCGAGGTGATTCGGTCGTAGCCGTCGGTGGAGCTGACCAGGTAGGCCGGGTCCGCGCCGTTGCTGGTTCTCCAGGTGGACTCGAACGAGCGCCAGTCGATCGGCGAGCCGTCGTTGTAGGTGGCCTTCGGATTGATCGTGTACGTGATCCTGGTGTTCCCGTCGACCGTCTCCTGCTTGACGTCGGTCAAGTAGTCCGGGTTGTACACCGCGTCACCGTCGGGCGTAAAGGTGATCACGACCGGGTTGTACCAGCGCCACACCGTGAGGGTGTAGGCCGTGCCGTCGGTCTGGAACGTGTTGAACTGCGGCGAGATCTCCGGCAGCGACGTGGTGAGGATTCCGCCGTCCCTGATGTTCTCGTAGGGCTGGGGGTTGTACTGGGCCTTCTCGGCGAGCGATTGGGCGGTCTCGCCGCCGTTCCCGTCGCTCGGGCCGGTGCCGCCGCCGCAGGCGACCAGGGCAAGCGACAACGCGGCGATCGCGGCGAGGACCGCGCTCCTGTTCGCGGTTCTTCTCACAACGGACATGATCTGTTCTTCTCTACGAGGTCGACGTATTGCGGACGTTGTATGGCCAGGACGGGTGTCAGCGGAAGTGGCACGCATTGCGGTGATCGGTGTTCGCCCGGCCGGTCAGTACCGGCGTCTCGTTCCTGCAGCGGGCCTGCTGGGTGCTGTCGAGCGTCAGGTGGAGGGGACACCGGCTGACGAAGCGGCAGCCGGGGGAGGAATCGGTCGGGCTGGCCAGGTCACCGCGCAGCAGCACGCGTTCGCGGGTGCGCTCGACCTGCGGGTCGGGCACTGGTATCGCCGAGAGCAGGGCCTCGGTGTAAGGGTGCCTGGGATCGTCGAACACCTCGTCCACCGGACCGATCTCCACGATTCGGCCCAGGTACATGACGGCGACCCGGTCGGAGATGTACCGCACCACCGACAGGTCGTGCGCCACGAACAGGTACGACAGCCCCAGCTCGGCCTTGAGCTCGTTCAGCAGGTTGATCACACCCGCCTGGACCGAGACGTCCAGCGCGGAGACCGGCTCGTCGAGCACCACCAGCGCCGGGCGGGTGGCCAGCGCACGGGCGATGCCGATCCGTTGCCGCTGGCCCCCGGAGAACGCCGTCGGAAAGCGATCGCTGTGCTCGGGGTCGAGTCCCACCAGCTCCATCAGGTCCTCGACCCGCCGGGTGATCGCGGCGGGGTCGGCGGCACGGAGCGCGCGCAGGGGTTCGGCGAGGATGTCGAAGGCGGTCAACCGGGGGTCCAGCGACCCCATGGGGTCCTGGAACACGATCTGCAGCCCACGGCGCAGGTCACGTTCCGTGTCCCGGCCGCGCAGCTCGGCGACGTCGACCCCGCAGACCCGGATCGTGCCGTGCTCCGGCCGCCGCAGGTTCATGATCTCGAGCAGCGTCGTGGTCTTGCCGCACCCGGACTCGCCGACCAGGCCTAGAGTCTCGCCCTCCCGGATGTCCAGGTCGACTTCGCAGACCGCGTGGACCCACCCGATGCGACGCTTGAGCAATGCGCCCTTGAGCAGCGGATAGGTCTTGCTGACCGCGGCGAGCTCGAGCACGGTCGGGCGCTGGTCACGGGCTAATGCCGTCGCCCGCGACTCGGGCAGCGGGGGGAGCGGGTAGACCGGCCGGCCGTCGATCCTGCCGCCCTCGATCCCGTCCGCGCGGATGCAGGCTGCGCTGTGCGAGGTGGACGTGCCCGACACCGGGGCGAGCTCGGGTTCCCGGTCGGCGCACCGGGCGATCGCGATCGGGCAGCGGGGTTCGAACGGGCACCCTGGCGGCAGGTCGACGAGCAGCGGGGGGTTGCCCTTGATCGGTACCAGCGGCGCGCGGGCTGCGGCGTCGACCCGAGGGAGGGCGCCGAGCAGCCCGATCGTGTACGGCATCCGAGGCCGCGCGAACAGCTCGTCGACCGGCGCCTTCTCCACCGGCCGTCCGGCGTACATCACCAGGACGTCGTCGGCGGTTCCGGCCACGACTCCGAGGTCGTGGGTGATGAGGATGAGGGCGGCGCCGGTTTCGGCCCGGGCGAGCTTGAGGACCTCCAGGATCTGGGCCTGCACCGTGACGTCCAGCGCCGTGGTCGGCTCGTCGGCGATGATCAGCCTCGGGTCGTTGGCGATCGCGATTGCGATGACGACCCGCTGTCGCATCCCACCGGAGAATTCGTGTGGGAACGACCGGGCTCGGGTCGCCGCGTTGGGGATCCCGACCAGGTCGAGCAGCTCCACTGCCCGTTTCCGGGCGACGTCCCGATCCAGGTCTTGGTGGACCTGCAGCGCCTCGACGAGCTGGCGCCCGACCGAGAAGATCGGGGTCAATGAGGCCAACGGGTCCTGGAAGATCATGGCGAGCTCGCGGCCGCGGATCTTGGACAGCTGCCGGTCGCTTCGCCCGAGCAGCTCGCGCCCGCTCAGGGTGATCGACCCGGACACCGCGGCGTACTCCGGAAGCAGGCCCATCACCGCCAACGAGGTGACCGACTTGCCCGAGCCGGACTCGCCGACGATGCCCAGCGTTCGGCCCGGGAGCAGGTCGAAGTCGACGCCGCGGACCGCGTCCACGAGGCCGGCCTCGGACGGAAAGGAGACGCGCAGATCGCGGACCGAGAGCACGGGGGTGCTCATGCCCGGCCCCCGGACCGCGAGGTCGGGTCGAGCGCATCGCGCAACCCGTCGCCGATCAACGCCATCGACACGGTCAGCAGAGTGACCAGGCTCGCCGGGAAATAGAACAACCACGGCGCGCTGGACACCGTGTTGGCCCCGTCGCTGAGCATCGTGCCCAGCGAGACGTCGGGCGGCTGCACCCCGAACCCGATGAACGACAACGCCGTCTCGGACTGCACGGTCGCCACCACACCGAGGGTGAACGAGACGATCAACAGTGAGCCGATGTTGGGGATGAGGTGGCGCACCACGATCCGGATCCGCCCGACTCCCATGTAGCGGGCGGCCTGCACGTACTCCCGTTCCCGCAGGGACGTGGCCAGGGACCACACGACACGAGCGCTGAACATCCAGCCGAACATGGTCAGCACGAGGATCAGCACGGACCAGTCACCGTGGGCCCGCTGCGAAACCAGCGCCAGGATCAGGAACGCGGGAACCACCAGCAGGAAGTGGATGACTTCGAGGATGATCTTCTCGGCGAGACCGCCGAGGTACGCCGCCGCCGCGCCCACGAACGCCGCGATCGTCGTCGTCAGTGCCGACACGACGAGCGCGATGACCAGCGACCGCTGCAGGCCGTGCACGGCCTGCGCATAGGTGTCGTTACCGGCGCCGTTGGTGCCGAACAGGTGCTCAGGCGAGGGCGCCGAGCTCAAGTTGGCGAAGTCGACGTCCGTGTAGGTGTAGATGGTGAGCACCGAGCCGAACAAGGCGAACACAATCAGCACTGAGAGGACGGCCAACCCAACCAGCGCGCCCCGGTTCCGCAGGAACCGACGCAAGTAGAGGCGCCGTCGGCTGAGGTGCGTTCGGCGGGCGCCTCGTCCCTTGACCTCGCTCGGCGCGGCCATGTCGTCGATCAGAGGCTCGAGGCCGGGGATGTTGGCGGTCACGCTCCGCTCACCCGCACTCTGGGATCGAGGGCCACCACGGCGAGGTCGGCCAGGATCGCGCCGACCGCGGTCATCAGGGCGCCGAACGCGGCGACGGCGACCGCGCCGTGCACGTCGTTCTTGCTAATCGTCGTCACGAAGTAGCGGCCCATGCCTTCCCAAGCGAAGATCGTTTCGGTCAACACGGCGCCGGTGAACAGGGCCGGAACGGTGAACGCGATCGAGGTGGCGACCGGGATCAGCGAAGTCCGCAGCCCGTGCCGACGGATGGCGGCGGACCGGGTCAGTCCCTTGGCGCGCGCCATCCGCACGTAGTCGGCGTTGATGTTGTCCAGCAGCAGCGAGCGCTGCAACAGGTGGTAACCCGCATAATTGATCACTGTCAGGGCCACGGTCGGCAGGGCCAGGTGGCGCAGCCGGTCCAACACCAGCGGCCAGAAACCGCTGACTGTGGGAGATTGAGAACCCGCCACGAAGAGCAGCGTGCTGTCCAGCGATCGGTTGACCCCGATCGCCAGCAGCACCACCGCCAGGGCCGCCACCGGAACCGGGATGTTCAACGTGATGATGGACAGGGTTTGGGTGAACCGGTCGGCGAGGCGGTACTGGCGGGCGGCGGTGTAGACGGCCAGTGCGATGCCGATGACCGCAGACAAGATCGTCGACAGCAGCACGAGTTGGGCACTGACCCCGATCCGGAACGCGATCTGGTCGTTGACGGCCTCTCCGACAGGGGAGTATCCCCAGTTCCAGTGCAGCACGATGTTGCTGATCCAATTCCACCAACGCACGAGTAGCGGGGTGTCAGGGCTCAAGTCGTACTGCGCAAGGGCGCGGTCGATCTGCTCAGGTGATCGGGGCGGGCGCAGCTGCAGGTAGTTCGCTCTCGGGTCGAGGAACCAGTTCGCCAGGAAATAGGTCAGGTTGGTGGCTACCACAATCATGAGCAACCAGCTGACGATTCTTCGGGCCACGTACCTCAGCACGGCGGTGCCACCCGAAATCGAACCAGGGGTTGCTCGGTGGCCGTGGCCCACGAACTGTCAACGTACTTGATCGCCACGTGCTCGATCGTCCTCGTCGGGGTTCCGCCGTCAAAGACCATGTTGAGATGGGGGCGGCGGCGTACTCTCTCGGGAGACCTCCGACAGCCTCGTGCCGCGAGCGACTCCGACGTGCTTGCACCCGAAGCCACCAAGCGGGCGGCTCCTGGGCGTGTGAACCCGATGGTGTACCTCCGGAAGCGTGGTCGGGCTGCCTTCAGTATGGAGGAGCGGTCATCTACCGGAGCTGATACCGGGTTCTGCAAGGGATGGATCGTCGATCCCGGGCGGTGAGGTCACATGGGCGAGAGTCCAGCGGACGCGACCGGGCAAACTGCAGGTGTACGGATCGAGGAACCGACCCGTGCCCACGTCCCGCATGCCGACTTCGACAGCGAGCCCATGCCCACGTACACGACCACGGCCAGCCCGTCGACCCGTCCAGGGCGGGCATGGACCTTCGGCGCGGTTTGCCGCGATGAGAGCTCTCGGCCTTGGGGGTCACCGCCGAACCGGTAGCCGCCAACCGCTGCCGCCGCCGCGCAGCGGCTCGATGTTCCGCTGCCGGGCGAGGTCGCATACGTGCACTTCGCGTCGATGTCCAGGCCGGCTTCTTCGAGCAGGTGATGAAGGAGGACGCGCAGCGGGCGGCTCGGTGCCGCGGTTCCTGAGCAGGCTGTCCGGCACGCAGGACGCCGGCCTGGCAGCGAGCTGACCGACGTCCACGAGCCTGCCCGTGGTGGATTGCCGGGACTTCCCGCACCTCGCACCATGGTGGTGGACGAGTTGGGAGGTGTCGGGTGAGTGAGCCGGGGCGCGATCTCTACGCCCTGCTGAAAGTGGCGCCAGACGTGGATGCCCGAGAGATCGCCCGGGCGTACCGGCGCCGGCTGCGCGAGGTGCACCCGGACACCCGGGACCAGCTGTCGCCCGGCCCGGACCCCGCCCAGGCTAACCTGCGGGCGCTCCAGGAGGCGTACGCGGTGTTGCGCAACCCGACCCGGCGGGCGCGCTACGACGCGCAGCGCCGGGCGGCGCAGAAGCCGGCGGAAGCGCAGGCAACGGGTATCTCGGTGCCGGTCCGGGTCCGGGCCCACCGACCGCCACCGGAACGGGACTGGCTGATCCGCGTGGGGCCCGTGCGCTCCGAGCCGCCACGAAGCCGATGAGATTCGCGGACTGCGAGCTTGTGCTCTAGGAAACCTCTAGTTACTATTACAGCTATCCGGAGTGGCACACGTGAGCTTCGGTGTCGCTCCGGTGCATCGCGACCAACGTCGACGAGAAGGGAGTGATCTCGCGATGCTGATGCGCACCGACCCGTTCCGAGAGCTGGACCGCCTGACCCAGCAGGTGTTCGGGAACCTGCCGGGCACGTGGAGCAGGCCCACCGCGATGCCCATGGACGCCTACCGCGCCGGAGACGAGTTCGTAGTGGCGTTCGACCTGCCGGGCGTGTCGCCCGACGCGATCGAGCTCGACGTGGAGCGCAACGTCCTGACCGTCAAGTCCGAACGCCGGCCTATGGTGGCGGGCGACAACGTAGAGATGCAGGTAGCCGAGCGCCCGTTCGGGGTGTTCTCCCGCCAGCTGTTCCTCGGTGAGGCGCTCGACACCGAGCACGTCGCGGCCAGTTACGACGCCGGCGTCCTGACCCTGCGGATCCCGGTCGCCGAGCAGGCGAAGCCTCGGAAGATCGAAATCGGCGCCGCCGAGGGCGAGAAGAAGCAGATCAACGCGTGATCGGAGCGGTCCGGAGGTCTACGTCATGATCGCCGAATACGCACCCGGAGCTACCGGAACGAGCAGCCGGCCGGCCGACCTCGCCAAGGTCGTCTGCGCAGATCCGGACCTGCTCGCGCTTGAGTTCGACGCGCTCATGGCGGCCAACTACCCGGATCTCGCGGACCGCCCGGACCCCCGGCCACCGCGCGGGATCGCCCGCCTGCTCACCCGACGCCTGCCGCTGACGCGGCCGTCCCTCCCCGTGCGGAGGGAGCCACCGCGGGTCGCCGACGAGCAGGCGGACGAGGAACGTGCCGGGGCCCGGCAGCGCGCGCCACCCGCGGCCACCCGGGCCGACAGACCGAGCGCATAGGAGGTCGCACAGGAGGTGATGTGTTGACGACGGACCGGGCGGGGCCGATCGCCCTTTCCGCGCACGCACGGCTCGACAGTGCACGAGCCGAAGAACAGCGGACGTTTCCGGACACCGGCGAGCACGAGTCCCGCCGCTACCCCGGCCCTCTCCTGAAACTGCATCGACAGCACGAGACGGGGCCCCGCCACGCGGGGCCCCTCGTCGTACGCCTTCATCACCCCTACCCGAATCGACTGCAACGGCGATCCGCCTATGACGAACCCGAGGTATTCGTGGCCCGGCAATGGTGACCAGGCCGGCCCGCCGTCACGTCGGGCCGTCGACCTCACTGCCACGGCGGCCAGGGTGCGAGCCGCGGTCCAGGGCCGCGCGGGCGGCGTCCACTTTCTCGGCTGCCCGCATGGGACGTCCGTTCAAGCCCGTCGAGGAACCAGCCGTGTCGATCGGCAAGTGGCCATCGAGCACGCCGGCAATGCCGTCGCTTCCGGCCAGCTCGCCCCCGTTCCCCCTTGACCGACCTCGGCGCCCCGCAGCAGGCTGATGTGTGACCGCAGGTGGTCGCGCGACGTTTCGCCTACTCGGCCCGGTCGCGGTGCTGGACCCGGCCGGCACGCACCTGCCCGTGAACCAGGTCTTGGCCTCGATCCCCTCTGGTCGGTGGACGAGCTACTCCGACGTCGTCGAGGTCATCGGGTCCCATCAGGTCGCTGTTGGCACGCGGCTTGCGTCCGTGGTCACCCCGAACGCTCACCGCGTCCTGAAGCGCAGCGGCCAAATCTCGCCGGACTTCCGGTGGCCCGATCCGAAGCGGGCCGACAATCCACGCGACGTGCTCACAGCCGAGGGGATCCGGTTCAACGGCTCGGGTCGAGCCGACCAGGAGCAGCGCCTGACCGCTGACGACCTTGCAGCGCTGATTGCAGACGAGGACCGCGACAGCTGAGCGACGGCCGGTGTCGCTTCCTCGACCAATCCGGAGTGCTACGAGCCTCGACGCCTGCCCATAGCTGTCAGGGCCGTCCAACACTGATAGCGACTGTCGCCTAGAAGGCTGTGACTCAGAGGGCGACGCGGGGTACGTAGAGCACCGCCCTCGGCTGGGCGTACTGCTCGCTTACGAGCCCATGACCTGTGGAATCGCGGTCATGAGCAAGAGGGCCCGCGCCAGTGCGTCAAGTGCGAGATCGACGTGGATTGACTCGTGGATTGAGTTCGTGCCACATCGCATTCCACGAGGCCGCCAAATCGGACACTCGATCAGTCGCAGAAAGTGATAACCGCTGGTAGTGGATGGTGCCCCCGGTAGGATTCGAACCTACGCCACCGCCTCCGGAGACCGGTAGATCTCGTGATCGCGAGCGACTTTCGGCGTTCTACCTGGGCCTTCCGTTCGCGTCTTGTGTCCCTGACGACCTCCTCTGCGCTGTGGTTCGTTCCACGAGGCAGTCCACGCCAACTGTCCTCAGTGGACGACTTCGAGACCCTCGTGCTCGGCGAAGTCGGCGAAGTCCTTGATGTTGAAGGTGGCGAGGGGGAGCCCGCGTACGAGGCAACAGGCGGCGATCCACGAGTCGTTCGCCGGGCGCGGTCGGCCGCGCAGCTGCGCGTAGGCCTGGATCTCGCCCCAGCGTGTGGCGACGTGCTGGTCGTAGGGGAGGACGACGAGTTCGCCGAGGAAGGTCCGCATCGTCTCCAGACTTCGCGGACCCCAGTGGCGGACAAGGGTCCACTTGGTCAGCTCGCCGTAGGTGACGAAGGTGATGGCGATGGTGTGGCCTGCGAGTTGCCGGGCGAGGGTGTCCGAGGAGCGGCGGCGCAGGAGCGTGGACGCGACGTCGGTGTCGACGACGACGACGCTCACGCGAGGCCGGCGCGCCGGGAAGCGTAGAGGTCGGCGAGGAAGGCCTCGTACTCCTCGTCGGACTCGAACGGGTCGACAGCTGCGGCCAGGTCGTCGACCGAGGTGATCGGCTTGATGCCCTGTCGGCGGACGAGTTCCTCGGTCGGCACGAAGTTGTCCGCCGCCCAGTCGTCGGGATGCTCAGGTGTGCTGGTCACGGGTCACCTCCGATCCGGCTCATCATCCCACCTGCGTTGTAGTCCCCTGACGCTGACTCGCCGCCCGACGCAGACCGTCAGCTTGGCCATCTGCGTCAGCTCGCCACGCCGCCTGCCGTGCGCTCGGGTCGGCGGCAGCCCGGGCAATTCTTCGGCTTCCGGCCACGGACCACGACACGGTCGAAGCTCAGGCCGCAGGTCTCGCACACGAGGACCTCGATCGTCGGGTTGGCGGGTTCGGCATTGTGGTTCGGCGGCGCCACCTTCCGTCGAGGTTTTGTCGGCGCCGTCAACTTGGCCTGGTACGCGGTGGATCGATTGCGGAGGTCGTCGACGGATTCCGGGCGGGCCGCTTGCTCGCCGTAGAGAGCGAGTCCTCGCTCTACCCACCAGATCGCCTGCTGCCAGTCCTTGGCTTTCTGTCGTCGAATCGCCATCTGACGGTAGGTCTCAAGGACGGGAACGCTGCTGAACTTGGCGAGGAGAGCGGCCCGGATGCCGTCGTTTCTGCGTCGTGCCGCATGCACGTGTCGTCGTACTCAGTCAGTGCGGAAGAGAAGACGTCGCGCGACCGGTACAGACGATCTTCGAGCTCGCAGAACATGAAGTGGCGGTCGATGGGGTCGGGATCGTGCTCAAGAAGGCGTCGAAGCTCGCGGATCGCTGTCAGCGGATCGCTCGGCAAGTGCGCATCGATCCGGCGAGTGCTGCGGGCGGCGGGGGCAGGGGGCCGTCCTGCCGCATGCCGCCACCGACAACCACTCCGGCAGGGGCGATCGATGCCCCGTGGCGGTTCTGGAGCTCATGTAGTCCTGATCGGTAGGTCTTGGCGTCGTCGCGGCACAAGTACCCGACCTTCGTGCCCTCGATCGACACCGGGACGGCGTTCGGGTTGTCCCTCGGCGATTGAGGATCGATCGAGCAAGCCCATGTAGCTCTTGTCACCTGGCGCAAGTGATCCGCTCGTAGGCGGTCTGTAAGGGCCCGAATGACCGTTCGGTCGGGATCTCCCGCCATGCCACCCCCGTGCGGTACTTCCACGCGATCGCCTCGATCACCTGCCGGTGATCACGCCACCGCCCACACCGCTGTGGTGTCCGATCGGGCAGCAACGGCTCCAACCACGCCCACGCCTCATCCGAGAGAACCTGCCGATCAGCCACAGACTCGATCATCACCCACCCAAGCGGCAAGATCCGTCAGACACTCCTAGTACCGCAGCGGCCCCGGGTCGGGGCCGGGCTGGAACCCGAGACATAGGGGCCCGCGTCGGTCGAGATGGGGTGGACTTCCCGACGACCTCGACCCCCGCTGGTTCCTACCGTTCCCCCGGTCGCCGACCCGCGGCGCACGAGATCGGTCAGGCCGCGCCCGGCGCGCCACCACCTCAACCGGAGGACACCATCATGAGCACCATCACCCGATTCCTCGGTCGCACGAGCCGGATCTTCGCGACCACGGCGATCGCCGTCGGGCTCACCGCAGGGCTCGCCGCACCGGCATCCGCCGCCACCCCGCCCCGGGCGAAGATCGCCATCACCCAGGTCCCCGGCACCAAGCAGTTCAAGGTGTCGATCGTGGGCGTCTACCCGATGACCCAGGCCGACGCCCAGGGCTACCTGAACAACATGGGCGAGGGAGGCATGGAGTTCCGCATCTGGGGCCACGACCCGAACGGCGACCTCCCCCGGTTCTCCCGGCGCTTCTTCGGTCTCACCGCCAACAACACCCCGACCACTGCCGCCCTGCACGCCACTGCCGATGGACTGCGCTACGCCCGCACCGTCGTGGTGAACCGCGGCACGCTCAACGAGGACGACGACTGGGCCGACCACGTGGACGAGATCTACGTCATCGCCAAGTTCATCGACGGCGACGGCGGAATACGCACCGCCAAGAGCAACGTGTTCAGCGGCTGGTTCTAGCTAACCCACCAGCCCGGAGGGACAGAGGAGGACAGTGCGGGGACCGGACGAGTCACATAGAGTGAGAACGTCCTGGCCGTGAGAACTGCGGGTGCCCGCGAGTACACGGAGAGCACCGCCCCCTGGAAGCGAGCGCCTCGACCTCGAACTCTCGCGCGGGCTGCGACGCAGGAAGGCTCCGACCAGGGTCTTTGCTGAGGCAGAACCGTCTTCCGCGCCAGCGCCAGCGAACGCGAGCCCGGTGTGGAATGCTTCGTGGAATGAGTTAGTTCCACGAAGCATTCCACGAGGGTGCTTCAGAAGTTGTCATCACGGTTACGCTGAGTGATAGACGCAGGTCGAACTTGGTGCCCCCGGTAGGATTCGAACCTACGCCACCGCCTCCGGAGACCGGTAGATATCGTGATCGCGGGCGTCTTCCGCTGTCCTACCTGGGCCTTCTAATCGCGGCTTGTGTCCGTGGCACTCTCCTGTGTGCTGTGGTTCGTTCCACGAGGCATTCCACGGCGAGTGTCCTTACAGGACCGTCGAGCCTCGTGGCGACGATGTGAGTGGGAAGGTCTTGGCCTAGTCGAGGCAGTTGGCGGCGATCCGCGCGTCGTCGACGGGCCGCGGCGGCCGCGAAGCCGGGTCTGGGCCAGCTCTCGCGTCAAGTTGGGGCCGTTCGGACTGCCCGTACTGTGAGTGGAGCGTTACGTGCACGAGCCGAGCAGCTCGGTGTCCAGGAAGATGTGACCGAGCGCCACCCAGGCGGATCCGTAGTAGGTCGGCTCCCGCGTATTGAGCTCGGCCGCGACGCGCAGTCGGTCGTCGGAGAGCTGCTCTTGGCCCGCTGCTTCGGCGGCGCCAGCGACCCCGACGAGCACAACGGGATGGGTCCAGTCGACCAACGGGGTGCCGTCGAGCGAGTAGCCGGCGACGCTGTCAGCGTCGGGTCGATTGAGCTTGGGCAGCAGCTCGGCGGCGAGGGCGCGGTCGGCGGGGTCGCATGATTCGGCCATTCTGATGGGCAGTCGAGCTGCGTCGAGGCCGAAGCGGGGTGGTCGGTCGGATGGGTCGGCCTGTGGTGTCGCGGTGCCGGCGACATCGACATGAACCCAGTCCGGGGGTAGCAGGCCGGTGCCGATCAGCTGCCAGACCAGCGCCCGTTGGGTGCGGGAGGCGTTTGCCCAGCGTGAGTCCCCAGTCACGGAGGAGAACAGTTGCTCGGCCCGCGGGCTGAAGTAGCTGGGGTTCACCGCAGTGGGGGTGGCGGACGCCCAGGTTCCGCCGGTAAGCAGGAGCCCGGAGCCCTCGATCGCAGCGCCGGTGGCGGGGGTGGCCGTGTTGGGGGCCAGCAGGTCGGTGCCAACCGGCACGGTCTCGGCGGCGAGTACTGCTGCGGCCAGCTCCCGGCCAGCTGCGGTGAGGTTCGGGTCGGCGAACCGCTCGCCGGCGAGCACCAGGGCGCGCGCGGTGTCGATGTCGGCATCGCTGGCGCTGTTCTGGTCGACGACGGCGTCGTCAGCCCATCGCCAGGACAGGAGCCCGTCGGGGCGCTGAAGGTGCTGTCGGGTCCATCTCCACACAGCCTCGAACCGCTGCCGCTCACCGAGGGCGACCGCGATGAGCAGGGCGTAGGCCTGGCCCTCGCTGACGGTGTCGCCGCCCTCATCCCGGCGGACCACGCGGCCGTCCGGGTCGACGTAGGTGCGGAGGAAGGACTGCCCGGTGGCAGTGGCCGCGGCCACCGGATCCGTCCCACCGGCGTACTGCCCGTCTCCCGCCTTGTCACCGGCACACCCGGCGCCGCTGAGCAGGACGACCAGGGCCACGCCGAGCGCCAGCACGGGGCCACCTCGCCGGTCGATCACCCTCATCGTCGGCCGGACGTAGTGTCGACGGTCACCACGGGGCCCTGACGCACGACCGCCACTGCAGAGGTTCGCCGGCTGCCTCGGCCCCGGTGACGAACGCCCGCGTTCGGGTGGCACGCATCAGGCCGCCTCTGCCCGGTCCGATCGGCCGAGCTCGGGAGCCGAGCGCGGGGCGTCCGGAATCGCGTGCACCACCGGGCCCTGCGGGGTGTCGGTGAGCAGCAGCGTGACCGCGGTCGTGGACGGCACCCGCGTGGTGAGGCGCCACTCCCGGTCTCCGGACTGCAGCCACAGGGTCCGCTCGCCGGCCCGGACCTGGGCGTAGCCGGTGACGAGCCCGTAGCTCACGCCGTCGGCCAGCACCGCCTTCGGCCCGCCCGGGTCGTCGACCGCGAGCGTCACCACACCCGGATCGCGGGCGCCCTCGACCAGCCGCACCTGGCCGAACCCGCGGGGGGCGACAGGCGGGTCGTCGGGCACGAACTGGGCGTTGACCGAGGTCCCGTCCGCGGCGATGAACAGGGCGAATGTGTAGCTACGGTCAGGTAGCACCTGCACGACCTGGCGCGCCACCGAAGGGGACGCGGGGTCCGCCGCGGGGCGGGTGGCGAGGATGTAGCTGCCCGGAGGCAGCGATCGGTACCCCGCTGGCGTCGCGTAGCCGCCCGTCCCGAGCGAACCGACCGGTCGGCCGTCGACCCCGAGCACTTCCACCACCTCCGGAACACCGGTCCTGCGGAGGTCGGCCACCCGCAACCGGGCCGAGGGCCCCGCCTCGACTGCAGCATCCGCCCCAGGCAGGGTGACGGTCGGGGCGGCGGCGGGGAACCGGACGAGCAGCCCGCCCGGTACTGGCTCGACGACGTCCGGTGCATACTGCCCGGACTGGGCCTGGAAGAAGGCCGTGATTCGGCCCTGCTCGGCTCCGTCGGTCGCCAGGTGCAGCTGCCGGCGCGGCATGCCCGCGGCGTCCTCGCCGGGCATCGCCGGTAGGTCGCTGAGGGAAACCGGCTCGCGCGCGGTGAGTATCCCGAGGGTGGTGAGCAGGCGCGGATCGGCCCGACCCGACCGGAGGATGGTCAACGCCGGTGCGGCGGAGTTGTCCAAGCGGTCTGCCAGCAGCTCTCCGGCCGAGGCGGTGGGCGTGCCGGCACCGAGCGCCGGGCTGGCAGCTCCGGGCGGGTTGATGCGACGCAGCTCAACCCGGCCATCGCCGGCCCCGAACACAGCGACCGGCGTGGACCCCGCGACGGCGTCGGCAAGCTGCCCGGTGGGCGCTGTGCCCGCCCGCATCGACGGGGTCGACACCACCCAGTCATAGTCCCGCCATCCGCGGCGTGACCAACCCTGGACCTCGGCGTCAGTGTCGAGCTTGTAGAACCAGACCACGTCGCGTCGGTCGCGTCCCTCCGCGACTAGATCGACCCAGATCGCGTCGTCGACAATGAGGCGATCTTCAGTCGGCACGTTGGTGGTGATCCACTCCTGCGCCCTGAGGAGCGGAGCGTCCGCGTCGACGGTGAGCAGGTGACGCAGAACCGGTGTCCACACGATGCCGGCCGACATGCCGAGCGCCGTCATTGCGGTCAGCGTCCCCACCAGCATGATCCGCCGCAGCGGGTACCGACCCGTCCGGTTCTCCCGGGCCCAGCCCAGCGCCGCGTCGGGCACCCCAGCCACCAGCAGAGCCACCAGAGGCAGGGCCGCGATGACGAACGGGGCCGGCAGGTAGCCGTCGCGGACCAGGATCACGGACAGAAGCACGATCCCGGTCGCAATGGGCTGCAGTCGGCGGACGGCCAGTGCGGCGGCCGCGGCCGGAAGTGCCGCGGTGAGCAGCACGGGGTCGAGAACCCACCAACGCTCGAAGGTGGTGCGGTTGAGGCTGGCGGTGTCGAACACACTTCCGCCGCTGTCTCGGCCGTAGAGCTGGAACTGCACCGCGTCGATGAGGCTGACGTGACCCGGGCCTGGTATGAGCTCGCTGCGAACCGCGGCCATGAGCAGGTACCCGGTAAGCATGAGGCCGAGTACGGTCACGACGACGGCGGCCGCGTACCGGCGGGTCGCGCGGGCCGCGCGGGTCCACGCCAGCATCAACACCGCCGGCAGCAGAAGCAGCATCGTCTCCTTGGTCAGTACCGCGACGCCGAAGCACGCCGCACCGCCGAACGCTGCCGAAAGCCTCTGCTGCGGCGAGCAGAACAGCACCAGAGCAGCCAGCAGCCAAGCCGTGGCGATGTTGTCCAGGTACACCGTGCGGCCGAGTTCGACGGCCAGCGGCGACATCGCGAACACTGCCACGGCCGTCGCCGCTGCAGCCAGGGACAGGCCGAGCCGCCGGGCGAGGGTCCACAACAGTGCCGCGGTGATCACCGCGACGATCACCATGAATCCGCGACCTGACGCGACCGCTGTGGAGGCGGCGTCCGGCCCGCCGGTCAGCAGGAACCACCCGGCGATCTGCAGCCAGCCCAGTGGGGGATGGTCGTACCAGTAGGTGTAGTGGGAGAGCTCTCCGTAGTGCAGCAGGGCGTAGGCCTGCGCGACGTAGGTTCCTTCGTCGTCGATGCGCTGCGGTGCGCCGGTGAGGTTGATCAGCCGTACGGCTGCGGTGAGCAGCAGGAGGACGCCGACCAGCATCGTCGGTAGGTGCCGCATGGCGTGGTGCTGCCACCGCCGCACCGGTGTGCGAGCAGGTTGCTCGGTGGGCGGGATCGCTCGTGGTGAGGGCAAGACCGTGGTCACGCGGCAACCTCCGTCGTCGCAGTCGTCATGGCAGCGGCAGGTGTCGCAGGGGCGGTTGTCGCGGCGCTGCGGTGGACGTTGGAGTGCGAGGTCTTCTCCCAGCCGCCCTGTCCGCGGGCTTCCCGCCACACCGAGCGCAGTGCGGCGAAGGCCAGAAGCACCTGGTAGGGGAAGGTGCCCAGGATCAGCCGTAGCACGTCGCGGAAACGGACCCGAACGCCGAAGGCGCGGCCGAACTCGTCCAGTCCCGCCGCCTCGACAGCGAGCGTCACGATCGTCGGTGTGAGCGGCAGGAACGTCAAAAGAGTAACCGGGACCGGTACCTTGACGAATAACATCGCGGCCAGCGACACGGGGAGCAGCAGCCCGGTTGCGGCCTGCAGAAACGGCATGGCCAGGGTGTACCGAGCGAGCCAGCGCTGCCGCCGGGAGGGCAGCCTGCGCCACTCGCCCTTGCGCAGCACCTGCAGGAACCCCTGGTCCCACCGCGTCCGCTGCTTCACCAAAGATTTCACAGTGTCCGGGGTTTCCTCGCGTGTCACCGCCTGTGGGTCGTAGGCGACGGCAACCCGGGCGCCGGAGGCCGATAGCCGCACGCCGATCTCGCAGTCCTCGGCCAAGCACTCGGGGTCCCAGCCGCCGTGGTCGCGCAACAGCTCCGTCTTGGTGAACACCGTGTTCCCGCCGAGCGGGATGAACCGCTGCTCCGCGTGAAAGTGCAGCCGGGAGCGAAACCAGAAGTAGTACTCCAGGCAGTTGCGCAACGACCACCAACTGCTCTGCACGTTCATCAGTTGCACGCCGGCCTGAACGACGTCGGCGTCGGCCTCCTCGAAGCGGGCCTCGACCAGGCGAAGCAGGCCCGGGTGCACCTCGTCCTCGGCATCGAAGACACCGGTGATCTCGCCCCGGCACTCCGGCAGCGCAGTATTGAGCGCCTTCGGCTTATTCTTCGGCACATTGTGGTCGATCACGACCCGAATGCGGTCGGGGTGCCGCCGCTCCGCGGCGCGCGCAACGTCCTCGGTCTCCGGGTCGTCGTGCCCGATGATCGCGATCACCTCATAGTCGGGATGATCGAGCGCGGCCAGCGAGTCAAGGGTGTCCCCGAGGACCTCCTGCTCGTGCCGGGCTGGGAGTAATAGCGAGAACGAGCGGTGCCGGCCGGCGTTCCGCTGGGTGAACCCGGTGGCGATCAAGGCGCTCGGGGTGCGCCAGGCATGCAGCATCCACCACAGCGTCGTTCCGGCGACAACCGTGAGCGCCAGCGACACCACAACGAGGACCGCGCTCAGTACCAGTTGTCCCACGCTCATCCCCTCACCGGGCGACGCCTGGATCGAGGTCGAGTCATCAGCCAACTCATCCGCCGCCGGGGCCCCCTGCACACCCTCGGCCCGGGGAAGCAGCCCACCCGACCAGCCGGTCAGGTCCTCGGCGGCAGGGATAGGTGCGGCCTCGACTGCAACCGGTGCTCCCGGTTCGGCTGCATTAGCTGCGGGTCCAGTGGGAACGACTGGTGCGGATTGCGACGGGCCAACTGAAGCTGAGGTGATTCCCTCCCCAGGCAGCGCGCTCAGCAAGCACAACAACGCGAATCCAAGCACCAGGGCGGGAACCCGAAATGGCCCCACCAGGCGCGCTAAGGCCAGGATCTTTGAACGGGAATTGAACGAGCGCTCCATGAGTATCCTGAGTGACGGAATGTGGATCGCGGCGCTGCGACGGTCATCTGAAACATCGCACCTCCTCCCTTGATCGATACAGGATCCATGGACTTGTAACATGGATCTCAGCGACGAATGATCATCGGGGTTGGGAGGCCATCGCACGTGCAAGATCGATCGCTGCGGTCGCATTGACCGCAACCCGGCAGTTAAGCCGCGTCGACTTGGCGATCGTGGGATGTTGCTTGACACGCGCCACTACCGGGACCCGGGTGCGCCGATCAGGGCGTCGCGTTCGATGTTCGAGCGTCCGGCCAGGGCAGGGTGCAGTTTGCTGCAGCAGCGCTCCGCCGGTGACGAACCCGAGGTATCCGTGGCCCGGCAGGCGTGACCAGCCCGCCCGCGGTCACGACGACCGTCGAAATCACCGCCGCGGGGGCGAGGTGGAGTCGCGGTCGAAGGCCGCGCGGACATCGTCCACTTTCTCGGCTGCCTGCACCGGACGTCCGTTGAGCCCGTCGAGGCAACGCAGCCGTGTCGATCGGCGGGTGGTCATCGAGCACGCAGGCAGTTCCGTCGCTTCCGGCCAGGTTCGCCCCGTGCCCCCTTGACCGACCTCGGCGCCCCGCAGCAGGGTGACGTGTGACCGCAGGTGGTCGCGCGATGTTTCGCCTACTCGGCCCGGTCGCGGTCCTGGACCCGGCCGGCACGCCGCTGCCCGTGGGTGGTCCGCGTCGCCGTGCCCTGCTCGCGGCGCTGCTGCTGCATCCCGGCACGAACCTGCCCGTCGAGCGACTCGTCGGCATGCTGTGGCCGGACCCGCCCCCGCCGACCGCCTCGACGATGGTGCATGGAGCTGTGGCTGCACTCCGCAGGGCACTCGAACCGAGTGCGCCACACGTGCTTGTCACCCGCGACGGCGGCTACGTTCTCGAGGTCCCGCCGGAGTGGGTGGATGCCGCCCGGTTCGAGCGCGCCCTGGAGGCGGGGCGGCGGTTGCTTGCCACGTCGCCGCAGCGGGCGTCGAGTCTGCTTAGCGAGGCCCTGGCGGAGTGGCGGGGCCCGGCGCTGGCTGGGGTGGAGGAGCCGTTCGCTCGGGCCGCTGCCGCGCGGTGGGACGAGTTGCGCCTGCAGTGCTTCGAGCTGCACGCTGACGCGGAGCTGCGGCTTGGCCGTCATTCCACGGTGCTTGCCCGGCTGGACGAGCTGGCGGCGGCGCATCCGCTCCGGGAGGAGCTGTGTGCCCATCTGATCGTCGCGCTGTACCGGTGCGGCCGCCAAGCGGAGGCATTGGCGGCATACCGGAGGCTGCGCGCGACGCTGGTGTGCGAGCTGGGCGTCGAGCCGGGGGAGCGGTTGCGCGGGCTGGAGCTGGCGGTGCTGCGCCACGATCAGCGGTTGCAGCCGGCCCACACCAGTGGGGCCACGCTTCCCGCGCCGCTCGGATCATTCATTGGGCGGGACGGCGAGCTCGACGAGCTACCCGCTCTCGTGCGGTCGCACCGGCTGGTGACGCTGACGGGGCCGGGTGGGTCGGGTAAGACCCGCCTCGCACTGGAGGTTGCGCGCAGGCTGACCGACGTCGACACCTATCTCGTGGAGCTCGCACCGTTGCCGACGTCGGCCCTGGTTGCGGAGACGCTGGCCGTTGCCCTCGGCATCCGCGCCGAGCCTGGCCACGCGCTGGCCCGCACTGTCGCGGCGGCGCTGTCGTTCCGTCCGGCCGTCGTCGTGCTCGACAACTGCGAGCACCTCGTCTCCGCCTGCGCCGAGCTCGTCCAGACCCTGCTGGCCGGGGCGGCCGAGCTGTGTGTACTCGCGACCAGCCGCGAGCCGCTCGGTGTTCCCGGCGAACGCGTCCACGTCGTTCGCCCCCTGCCCGCAGCCGCGGCGGACGAGAGCTGGGAGCGCGCCGCGGCGAGCGACGCCGCGCGCCTATTCGCCGACCGAGCAGCGGCCGCCCACCCGGGCTTCACGGTGACCGCAGGCAACGCCGCGCTGGTTGGAGAGGTGTGCCGCCGCCTTGATGGCATGCCGCTCGCGATTGAGCTGGCCGCGGCGCGCGCCGCGACACTCCCGCTGGCCGAGCTCGCCGACCGGCTCGACGACCGCTTCGCGCTGCTGGAGTCCGCGACCCGCGCAGCCGACCCGCGCCACCGCAGCCTGGCGGCGGCGCTGGCGTGGGGCTACGACTTGCTGCCCGCCGCCGAACGAGCGCTCTTCGCGCGGCTCGCAGTCTTCCCCGCAGGGTTCGATCTTGCCGCGGCCCGGGCGGTCTGCGGCGGGCCGTCCGACGTGGCACTGCCGCTCGCGCGGCTGGTCGCGTCCTCGATGGTGAACCTCGACGACCAGGCCGACGGCGGAGCGCGCTACCGGCTGCTGGAGAGCGTGCGCGCGTATGCCGGGGAGCTGTTGGACGGGCCGACGCGCGCCGCCCTCGCCGACCGGCACGCCAGCCACTACCTCGGGCTGGCGCAGGAGGCGCAGCCCCGGCTGTTCGCGGCGGGCTCGGGGCCGTGGCTGGAGCGGCTGCACGCCGAGCGCGACAACCTGCGGGCAGCGCTCGCCTGGTGCTTCGATGCCGACCCGGAGCGCGGGGTGCGGCTGGTCAGGTGCCTCTGGCACTACTGGGATCTGCGTGGGTCACGGGACGAGGGCCTGCACTGGGTGCAGATGGCGCTCGCCGCGGTCGGACCCGACAGACCGGACCAGCGGATGCCGCTGCTCTCCGCCGGCGCGCTGCTGCACGTCGGCCGGGCCGACCTCGCGGAGACCGTCCGGCTGGCAACCGAGCAGCTCGCGCTGTCCGAGCCGCGCTGCGCTCGACGATGGGAGGGTGACGCGCTGGCGATGCTGGCGACCGTCGACTGGGCCCGCGGCCACTTCGACCGCGCCCAGCAGCGCTATGAAGACGCGGTTGAGGCCTGTCTCGACGGCGGCGACGTCTGGAGCGCGGCCCTGGCGGAGGCCCAGCTCGCCCGATTGCACCGCGACCGGCAGGAGCCGGACGCCGCACGTCTGGTCGCGCTGCGGTCGCTGGCTCACGCCGACGATGTCGGCGAAGACGTCGCGCGAGGGCTCGCCCTCGACGTGCTCGCGTCGCTTGAGTTCCGGTGGGGCGACACCGCCGAGGCCGGCCGGCTCGTCGCGGAGGCGCTCGCCCTGTACCGGGGGGTCCGCTACCGCGAAGGTGAGGCGTCGGCCCTTCGCCTCGCCGGGGAGATCGCGCTGCGCGCGGGGCGTACCGCCGCTGCTCGCGACGCCTTCCGCACCGCATTCGAGCTGTGCCGGCGCATCGGCCATCGGGCGGGAACGGCGGGCGCTCTCGAGGGACTCGCGGACGTCGCGACGATGTCGGGCGCGGGAGACGCGGCAGCGGCGCTGCTCGAGGAAGCGGCAGCGCTGCGGGCGAGGATCGGTGTACCGCGGTTGGCCGCTGGTTAGCCGTCAGTTAGCCGCCGCGTCGAGACTCGGATCACCGACGGAGCGAGGAGGCCCCCATGGCCGCGCCCACCGACATCACCGCCGATGTGATCCGACCCGACGATCCTGGGTACGACGACGCCCGCGCCGTGTTCAACGCGATGATCGACCGGCGACCGCTGGCGATCGTCCGGTGCCGGGACGCGCGCGACGTCGCAGCAGGGATCCGGTACGCCCGCGATCACGACCTCGTGCTGTCCGTCCGAGGCGGCGGCCACGGCGTCGCGGGGAACGCCGTCTGCGACGGGGGCATCATGCTCGACCTCTCGAGCATGAAAAACGTGACGGTCGATCCGGCCCAGCGGACCGCGCACGCCGGACCCGGACTCCTGCTCGGGGAGCTCGACGCTGCGACGCAACGCTTCGGACTGGCCACGCCGCTCGGCGTGATGTCCGGCACCGGGATCGCTGGGCTGACCCTGGGGGGTGGGCTCGGCTGGTGCAACTCCCGGTACGGCCTCACGTGCGACAATCTGATCGGTGCCGAGGTCGTCACCGCCGACGGCGACATCGTGCATGTCGGGCCGGACGAGCACCCCGACCTGCTGTGGGGGCTGCGCGGCGGCGGCGGCAACCTCGCCGTGGTCACGTCCTTCATATACCGGCTGCACCCGGTCTCGTCCGTGCTCGCGGGTGCGCTGACCCACCCCTGGGTCGCCGCCCGCGACGTCCTTCGCCACCATCACGCGTTCATGGCGTCAGCACCGGACGAGTTGGCCAGCGCCGTCTCGCTCGGCCTCGACGCCGCCGGAGCCCCCGCCGTCACGATCATCGTGTGCTGGTCGGGTGACCCGGCCGAGGGGGAGCGGGTCCTTCGGCCGCTGCGCTCGTTCGGCCCGCCGATCGGCGACTCGATCGGCGTGCTGCCCTACCTCGACTGGCAACGGACACCCGATCCCGGCTTTCCGCGCGGCCGCCTGCACTACTGGAAGTCCGGCTACCTGCGCCACCTCACCGACGCCGCGCTGGACGCGCTGCTCGCGATTGTGCCAACCATCCCGACACCGGCGGTCGGGATCGGGCTGCAAGGCCTGCGCGGCGCGGCAGCTCGTGTCCCGGTCGACGCCACCGCGTTCCCGCACCGCGCCGAGCAGTACGACCTGCTGATCCTCGCCCAGTGGTCCGACCCGGCCCGGACCGACGAGCACGTCGGATGGACACGTGCGGCGTTCGACGCCCTCCGGCCCCACCTCGAGGACGCGGTGTACGTCAACAACCTCGGCACGGAGGGCCCTGGGCGTGTCCGGTCCGCGTACGGCCCGAACCACGCCCGACTGGCCGCGCTCAAACACACCTACGACCCGGCGAACGTGTTTCGCCTCAACCAGAACGTCCCCCCGGGCTGAACCCGCGGTCGCACGGCGGCCACCCCACCGAGTACCGCCCCTGACGGGCCGCCGTTGACTGCCTCGAAGACGACCGCCGAAAGGCTGCGATCAAACCGTGAGCAGCGCGAACGTCGCTCCGCGATGCGGAATGAACCGGAAGCGGGACCAGCAGGCCAGCCCTTGGAACGTGGTGCCTCTCGTGCTGCGGCGGCACCGCCGGGGCCTCTTCGATGAAATCACGAGGCCGGCGGCCGACGCGAAGGGGCAGCACAGGTGACGGCCGCGAAGCGCACCGTGGCGGGCTACCCGGACTCAACCGGTCCTCGCAACACCGGCTTGTTGAGCTGAGCGTAGGTGTCCGTCGAGGGCTTCGGCGGGGGTCATCCAGCCGAGTGTCTTGCGGGGTCGGCCGTTGAGCGCCGCGGCGACGGCCTCGATCTCTTCAAGGTTCCAGCGGGACAGGTCGGTGCCCTTCGGGAAGAACTGGCGCAGCAGGCCGTTGGTGTTCTCGTTCGTGCCCCGCTGCCACGGGCTGTGCGGATCGGCGAAGTAGACCGCGATCCCGGTGTCGATTTTCAGCTGCGCATGCTGGGCGAGTTCCTTGCCGCGGTCCCAGGTCAACGACCGCCGCAACTGCTCGGGCAATGTGGCAATTTGTGCGGCGATCGCCTCACGCATTGCCTCGGCACCGTAGCCGCCCAACGCGGGACCGTTCTTCACCCGCGGTTCAACGCCATAGCCGTCCATGCGCGGCAGGTGTAGCAACATGGTGAACCGGGTCGTGCGCTCCACCAGGGTGCCGATCGCGGATCGGTCCGTGCCGATGATCAGGTCGCCCTCCCAGTGGCCGGGGACGGCGCGGTCGTCGACCTCGGCGGGCCGCTGACTGATCATGACCTCCGGTGTCACGTGACCGTTCGCTCGCTGCCGGGCTCGAGCCCGAGGAACGCGCAGCGCCCGTCCCGTGCGCAGGCAGGTGATGAGTTCGCGCTTGAGTGCGCCGCGGCCTTGGACATACAGGGCCTGGTAGATCGCCTCGTGCGAGATCCGCATCGACTTATCATCGGGGAAATCCACCCGCAGCCGGTTCGCGATCTGCTCCGGGCTCCATGCCGTGGCCCACCGCCGATCAGCGCGCCGGGCTTTGTTGCGGCCCTTCCACGTCGGCGTCACCGGACCTGCCACGGTCGTCCCGCTCGCGGTTTGGATCGTCCCGGCGAGCCGGTCCTGCACGTAGTCGCGCAGTCGCTGGTTCGTGACGAGTTTCGCGGTCTTCGGGCGGCGGCCCATCAGTTCGGCTTTCCACTGTGCGACCGACGCCCGGTAGTCGAGCCGGCCATTGCGGGTGGCCACGTTGCGACGCAGCTCCCGGGAGATCGTCGACGGTGCTCTGCCGAGCTGGCGGGCGATCTCCCGGACCCCGACGTGCTGGGCCCGCAGCAGGGCGATCTCCTCGCGCTCGGCGAAGGACAGGTACCGGCCCGACAGCGGCGCCAGGTCGATCAACGGCATGCCGCCACGGTCGCGGAACCACCGCGAACCGACCGGGCCCGACACGCCGCACGCGACCGCGGCGTCCTCACTGGTCAGCCCCTCGGCGATCTTTCGCCAGAAGGCGCGTTCGACATCACGGCGGATCGGCGGGCGGCCCGGCGACCGCATCGCCGGTCGTCCCGTGATCGTGACCATCCATCCTGGCTGCCGCCCCACCTGACACCTCCATGATCGAGGTGTTGCGAGGATCGGTTGAATCCACCCTATTCCTGCCCGTCCGACGACAGGTTATGACGGTCGGCCGCCGCTTACCCTGCGGTCTGAATTACTGAGCGCTACGATCCGGATCGGCCGAGGGCCCTGCAGCGCGCCCGAGGACGGCAGGAGCACCGCCCCTCTTCAGCGGACGTCCCGACCTCGAATAGACGCGGCCCATCGCTTGCCACCGACGAGGTGTAGGCCGCTGACCAGCGCTTTCAGAGCATCCGTGATCGTCGACCGGCTCGCAGCATACGGTCGGACTTGAGGCGTGGAGCGGTTCGTGGAATGAGTTCGTTCCACAAGTCATTCCGCGGAAGTGCGGCAGAGGTTGTTCATACTCGTTACGCTGAGCGATACGAGCAGCTCAAGCGTGGTGCCCGCGGCAGGATTCGAACCTGCGCCACCGCCTCCGGAGGCCGGTAGATCTCGTCATCGCCGACGCCTTCAAGCGTCCTACCTGGGCTTTCTGTTCGCGTCCTGTGTCTCTGATGCCCTCCTGCGTGCTGTGGTTCATTCCACGAGACATTCCACGAAACGTGTCCTCAATGGACAAGTTCGAGGCCTCGTGCTCGGCGAAGTCGGCGTGGTCCTTGATGTTGAACGTCGCGAGCGGTAACTCGCGGACGAGGCAGCAGGCTGCGATCCAGGAGTCGTTCGCCGGGCGAGGCGGGCCGCGCAGCTGTGCGTAGGCCTGGATCTCACCCCAACGGACGGCGACGTGCTGGTCGCAGGGGAGCACGACGAGGAAGGTCCGCATCGTCTCCAGGCTTCGCGACCCCAGCGGCGGACGAGGGTCCACTTGGTCAGCTCGCCGTACGTGACGAACGTGATGGCGATGGTGTGGCCGGCGAGCTGGCGGGCGAGGGTGTCGGAGGTGCGGCGGCGCAGGAGCGTGGAGGCGACGTCGGTGTCGACGACGACGAGGCTCACGCGAGGCCGACGCGCCGTGAGGCATAGAGATCGGCGAGGAAGGCCTCGTACTCCTCGTCGGACTCGAACGGGTCCTCGGCTGCTGCGAGGTCGTCCACCGACTTGATCGGCTTGACTCCCTGCCGGCGGGCAAGCTCCTCGGTCGGCACGAAGTCATCGTCCGGCCAGCGCTCGGGCTGCTCAGGCGTGCTACTCACGTCACCACCTCCGGTCCGAACCATCGTCGCACCTCCGCGGCGTTGCGGGACCGCGACACCCCGTCCCTGCCACCCAACCGTCGCTGGACGTCCAGCCAGTCGGCAGTAGCAGAACAGACGCGGTCCTTGCTGGAGTCAGACGAGGGGCTCTGAGGGGGTTCGATGGCTCGCCGCTCGACGTTGTGGACCGAAATCGCCCGTGATCGAGAGCTACGACAACGTCAGAACGCGCGAGCTGTGCGGGTCCACCAACAGGTCGCGAAGGAGCTGGCGACCGATGCCGCTCGGGCTCGCCAGGCCGATGACCGCGACGCAAAGGCACGGGAGAGAGAGCGCATCGAAGCCGAGCGCCACGCCGGACTCAACGAGGCCGACAACCAGAACGCACGCCTTGAGGCGAGAGTCGACGAGCTTGCGGCGCTCCTGAAGACGTGCGTCAGTGCGCCCCCGGTCACTGTGGAGCAGCTGACCGCGATTCAGCTTCCTCCCTTCGTACCCGGACCAGATGGTGTCGCTCTGGAGCCCCCCGAACGCCCCGTTATGCAGGATGGTGGCCTTCTCAGTCGATCTCGCCGACGCCGCGAGTACGAGCAAGCCGTGGAGCAGTACGCGTCAGCGTTCGAGCAGTACAAGGCCCGAGATCGCGGGCGTGTTGCGCGATTGGAAGCCCTACGAGAGGCGCATCGACAGCATGTCGAGGATCTGCGCGCTGCCGCTGTCGATCGCGCCGCCAATCTTCGAGCTGGCCTGCGAGACGGCGTCGAAGCCGTCGTCGAGGAGTTCGCCGTGCAGGCGATTGCAATGCTGCAGCTCCCCGACGGTATCGGGTTGGAACCGAAGGCGGCATACCGTCGCGATCCACGAGAGATCGTCGTGGACATTCAGCTACCCGATACGAAGGTGTTGCCGACCGAGAAATCGGTGAAGTACGTACATGTGCGCCGCTCCTTTACGGTGAAGGAGCGCTCACGAAACGAATTGGCGAACATGTACGGAGGTTTGCTCGCAACGCTTCCACTTTGCGTCGCGCAACTGCTGTTCTCGTCGCTCGATGCAGAAGTGCTCGACAGCGTCACTGTAAACGGCATCTTGCCTACCGCTGACCGCGCGACCGGGCGCCCTGTCGCTCGCTGTCTGGTGAGTGTCACCACGAGCCGCTCGACCTTTGACGAGCTGGTCCTTGATTCGCCTGAGTTGGACCCTGTCCTATGCATGCGTGAACTCGGCGCCAAGCTGTCGCCGCATCCACTCGACTACGAGGAGGTGCTACCGTTCCTGACATTCGAGCTGGCCAAGTATCGTCTTGACCTTTCAGTCGACGTCGCGGCCGGGATGGACGGCAGGGTCAACCTGTCGACGATGGACTGGGGCGAGTTCGAGCAGTTGATCCGCCAGCTCTTGCAGGAGATGACGGGTGCCGATTCTCGAGTAACGCGGCGATCAAAGGATGACGGGATCGACGGAGTCGTATTCGACTGCAACGCCGTCCTTGGTGGCGAGTTTATCGTGCAAGCCAAACGCTACCGCAACGTGGTGCCGGCGAACGACGTCCGTGCCCTGGCAGGCGTCATGCACGACAAGCGGGCAAATCACGCAATTTTCGTCACCACAGCTTGGTTCAGTGACGACGGCCGCCGCTTCGCGCTAGACAACCGAGTTCGACTCGTCGAAGGTCCGGAACTCAAGCACCTGCTGCGCGTGCACCTCGGACTCGACGTCCTTGTTCCGTCGGCTCGGCGGCGCCGTCGGGCTGGGGCGAACGATGCTGGCGTTGGACCAGCGGCCTGACTTACCGATCGTGAGCCGGCTGCCCTTCAGTTGCAGTGAGGTGCTCCGGAGCTGCCGCGGAGCATCGCCCCCAAACGCCGCCCTCCCTACGTTGCCATGACGAACATCGCCGGTGGCGCTCGCCGCTCAGGGCAACCAGATTGCCATCGCCGCTGGAGATGGTATCAGTGTCGTTCATGTTATCGACGCTGTTGGATAGCACGGGCGCCGTGACGTCAGTGCCAACCTGGGCCTTCTACTCCCATCTCGTGCCTCCTATTTGAACCTCACCGCCGTGCGTCCTCGTCTGCCCTCGGCGCGTCGTGCTCGGTGCGCTCGGGGACGGCGACCGCCAGGGCGGCGCTATTGACACCAAGATGACGCCACCGGACGGCGCGTTCGAGGGCGCCGCGGATGATCTAGTGCACCTTGTGCATGGTGCTGGTGGTCAACGGGCGGCAGGTGTGACCGGCGCGGGGGCGGCCGGTGCACATGTCGCGGCAGTGCAGGCGAGCGTTCCAGCAGCTCGACATCGAGCTTTGCGGCCTGGATTGGGCAAACGTCGGCAGGACGTAGAGCCGGATCAGGCCGTCGTAGCGCTCCACTAGCGTGCTCATTCGCCGCACATCCGTGCGCCATCTGGCTGCCCGAGCGAGAGACGGTGACACTGGCGAAGAGCTTGGGCGCGTAACTGCCTTTGAGAGCCCGCCGGTGGCTTTGTGTCTTGCCTCCGGCGAACAGCACCAACTCGATTACTGTTCCTGAGGCCAAGGGCAGAGCTGTGATCTCTAGTCAATCGGCCGGATTCGACTCCGATAGCTGCGAACGAATGACTGCCACCATGATCCTGGATTTCCTGATGCCATGGCATTAGCGGTTCGTGCGCCGACTTCTGTCTCAACGTCTAACCGACTGCTCTCGATCCAGTCCTTAGCCAGAACGTGCCCCTGATCTGTATATTCCATGGCTTGTGCCAAGCATTCAATCTTGTCTGCGTCGTGAGCTAGCTTGGATTCGAGAGTCTCTCTCTTGACGTACTCTTCGGCCAAGTCAAGCAGCTGACGCGCAAGGGGATCGGCAACCCCTTCAAGTTGCTGAGCAAGGACCGTGATGTCCGAACTCTTAGAAACGTACTTCTTGCCAACAGAAGGGATGTCCCCAGTTCGAGTCTCGGGGATGTCGTGCAGCAGGCACATCAGGGCCGTCTTCCCGGCGTCAGCGCCACACGCCATCGCCAAAATTGCCCCGATTACGGAGACCCGGTGTGAGTGCTCGGAAACGCTCTCCGGATGAGCTATCCCAGCCAGGAGCCAGCCGGTCCGGGGAGTTCGCTTGAGGTGGCCGATTTCATGGAAGAAGCGAGCCAGTGCTTGTTCGTGTCCGTCCGTCTCGCCACGGTTGACCTCTGTTGAGTCGAACTCAGTCATTGTGCCCTTCAGATGTACGGCGAATCTGCTTCGACAACTGGCGCGCTTCCTCAGCGAGTTCCTTCATGGAGGTTGCTTCGGCTCGGACGTCAAGTGCGTCTGCCAAGTTGCGCAACTGGTTACCGAACTTCGGATCGATTGTCTCCAGCGCGAGCGGTATGAAGGTAGTAACAAGGTACCAGACATAGGCGTCGTTGTATTCTCTGACTTCGTGGATGACCTCAGTAGCGGTGTGGGTTAGGCGCACCTCGGACGGTAATTCGAAAGTGGAGCGTACCGGGTAATCGCCTGTCCAAGTCGGAAACGCCCATGATTCGACGACTTTCACTATTCCGCTTCGTTCGACTCGGGCCTTGTAGCGTCTCGCTAGATCCAGGTCGTCTGCTTGTCGAAGCGCCCCCATGTACGAACCGCGGAGCATGAAGCCATACTTCTCCTCCCGACTGTTCTTTCTTACCTTGGCATCGGCTTGTTCGGCCACATCTCCAGACGCCTTCCCGAGTTGATGTGCCAAGTTGACCTCTGCTAGCGTACGCGGGAAGGAGTATCCACGTCGAGCGAGCAGCTTACTTAATACGTCCCTCATGGCCGCTTGTAGTTCGGTGCGATCCTTCAGGATATCAAAGTTGGGGTTATTGCCGCATGCAACATCCAATGCTCGGCTCTGCTTAAGGCCCCAGGCGGCCTGCAGATGCTTGATTGCGCGATCTTGATCGCCGCGTAAGACATGGTAGACAGATTCAAGTGAATTTAACAGGTATTGCGGTGTAATGCCACCCGCAAGTGCGCGGTCCAGCTCGTCCATATTGAGTGCGAACCCGGATTTCTGAAACAGCTGGACGACTTGCGCGGAGCGCTCTCTAAAAACAGATGCGGCATAGTATTCGGTCGCACCTGGTATCACCGAGAGAAGTCGCTTGAGATTGATCGATTCGATCTCTTGATCCCAAGTCTCGCTCAACCAGACCCGGTACAGGGTTGCCTCATTCACCTCGATCATCGCGGCGAGGCTGGCCACGTTGAAGCCCGCCTTCTCCGCGAGGTCGCGTAGACGGCGTCGCGGCAGCTCACTGCCGCAGCTTGAAGGCTCCATCTACGCACCGTAACTGATCACTGGCGGGGGGGCCTAGCTGGGCACACGTCAACCCTCTTGCGTGCACGCAAGAGGGTTCAACTCGCTGTGGCAGGTGAAGCGCGGCCTTAGATAGCTTCGCAGCGGCGGGAATCCTCTCTTGAGACGTGACCCCATGGGCGGTAGAGGCGACCATACATCTGGCGACAAGGCAGCAATAACGCTTATCGCTGAGGTGCCGATTTAGCACTACATGTGAGATTGTAGAACTACTGCAGGTGACCCTGTTGTGATAATTTGTAGTTGAGAGTGGGGCTGTCGGGGATGTGCGGCCATTATCGAGCTCTTAAGCGCCTCGTTGCTGTCCTGCAGCCAATTTCAAGCAGCTATAGTAAGACTATAGTTGGCTCCTGAGTCCCAGCTTTCCAGTCAACGGTGGTGCGAGTCCACCATGCCTCGCATATGCACGCTTAACGTGGGCTTAGGGCTCGAATCCATCACTGTGCAACCTAGGCTGCTTGTCTGCCTTGAGCACTGGCTTGACGTCCCTGGCAACTGTTGATTAGGTCACGGGCTCCTTAGATGGAAGCCGGTACACAGTTCAGGCTTCGGTGTCAGTCGCAGAGATTAATCTTTCAGAGAGTTGCAACCGCGAGTACACCAGGAGGTGTCGTCAAAGCGACGACATGCTGAAAGGTGGGGCACGGTGACTGACCGCGAAGTGGACAACCAGGAGCCACGCTTACGGTTCGACGTCGATCTCGCGATCCGCGTAGCGGAATTGTCCATCGATGTTGCTGAGGTGCTGCAGGATGGAAGCCCGGCAACCTACGCGCTGGTGGCCGTCCGGGCCGTGGCCCTGGTCGTGGACGTCGCAAAGAAGCGACGTAAGAAGAAGTAGAATCACTGGAGTGGCGGCGCTGGAGGAGTCCAGACGCCGCCACTCTGCTGTTGTAGGCTCATGTCAAATCCCTCCATAGCCCGAGTGCCTGGATCGAGGGACTGATTGAGCCCACTCGACGCCGGTGAGCGGCACGCCCTCCGGCTTGGCCTCGATGACGTCGACCGCGCGGCGGTCGACGTAGAGCAGATAGTCGGCGCGGCCGTGTCCGCGCTTCATGATGACCTTGCGGACGGCGACACCTTGTCCACCAAACAGGTTGAGCCCGGTCTGGCTCTGCACACCTTCGCGCAGGCGTGCGCCTGTGTTAGCCAATCAGGGTGATCGGACCGGTGTCGTCGGACGTCCGTACTCCAGGTAGGCGACCGATGGGGATCCCACGGCCGCACGCACGCGGTGAGCAATGCGGTCGATCACATACTCGTCGAGCTGCGCCGGATCGACCCACTCCCACCGGTCCAGCTCGTCGGCCGGCAAGCTGATCCGGGCCTCATCCGCCCCCAGGTTGCCGCAGTCGAACATGAAGAGGATCTTGTCGCCCTCGCGGTCGTTCGGCGCCCAGTCCACGCTGATCAGTTTCAGGGTCTCCCGGTCGATCCCGAGTTCCTCCCGCAGCTCGCGGCGGCATGCCGCGGCCGGCGACTCGCCGCGCTCGACGTAGCCGCCCGGGATGTCCCAGGTGTCCTTGTACGTCGGATGGACGAGCAGGACGCGGCCCTGATCGTCGAAGAACAGGGCGCCGGCGGCGACGCGCGGGGTTGCAAAGGACGCGGTCGGGTCGGTCACGCGTCCGAGCGTAGGGCCGTGGCTCAGGCGAGGTGCAGCCGCCCGGCGAGCTGCTCCAGGGGCACGCTGCGGGGACCGCGAATGTTGCGGAGCCAGCTGAGTACGAGCTGTCGGTTGAGCGTTGTGGCGCCGCCGCTGCCGTGGCCCAAGCGGCCGGCGACGGTGCGGATGTCGACGCCGGCGGCGACGAGCTCGGTTGCGGAGTAGTGCAGGCGGGTGCTGCGGAGCGTCAGCTTGAGCGCGAGTTTGCGGTAGCGCTGGCTGATGGCGCGAGGCGCGTACGGGGCCAGGCCGTCGGCGGAGGTGGAGAACACGAAGGCGTCCGGACTAAGTACCGCGCCCAGCTCGTCGAGGCGCTGCTCCCACCGTTGCCGGTGCGCGGTCAAAAGCTCGACGGTGTGCGCGTCGAGGGCGATCTTCCGCGCCTGGCCGGTCTTGGTGTGTTTCTCCTTCACGCCGGCCTTCGGCTGGGCGTTGCTGCGGATGATGGACAGCAGGCCGCGATCGAAGTCGATGTGGCGCCAGCGCAGAGCCGAGATCTCGCCTCTGCGCGGGCCGGTCAGCATGGTGAGCCAGAGGAGCAGGCCCCACTCCGGGTCGCTCCACGCCGCGTTCAGCGGCCGCGCAGCCTCGTCCGCGCTGGGCGGGTCGGGTTCGGTCCGCTCGGGAGAGGGGGCGACGGCCATCGCGGCCTTGTTCACGCCGAGGTGGCGCCAGCGGACCGCGCGCTCCAGGGCGCCGCGGATGATGTAGTGCACCTTGCGGGTGGTGCTCGTCGAGAGCGGGCGGCACGTGTGGCCGGCCGACGGTCGTCGGCCGGTGCACATGTCGCGGCAGCGGTGCAGGCGGGCGTAGAAGCGTTCCAGCAGCTCGGCGTCGAGCTTCGCGGCCTGGAGGTGCCCGAACGTCGGCAGGACGTAGAGCCGGATGAGGTCCTGGTACCGCTCGCGGGTCGTGTCCTCCAGCGCGGCGACGTCGAGCCACTGCTCGACGGCCTGCTTGACCATGATCTTCGATTTGGGCTGCTGGTCCTCGTCGACCTGGCGCTGGAGCTTGACCGCAGCCTTCTTGGCCTCGTCGTAGGTCTTGACCGTCTCGCGGATGTAGCGCGGCCGGCGAGTCAGCGGGTCGGTGCCGGCGAAGACGACGGCCCGGTAGTTGCCGCTGGGAAGTTGCTCGATGTGGCCGCGCTGGCGTCGAGTCCGCGGTGGCATGGGATGAGAGTAGGAGCGTTCATCCCACGATCCATCCCACGCGCCGAAGCGCGTTGCGATCGGGAAGAGAAGAACCGCTGGTCAGCGGGTGGTGCCCCCGGTAGGATTCGAACCTACGCCACCGCCTCCGGAGGGCGGTGCTCTATCCCCTGAGCTACGGGGGCCGTAGCTAGATGAACCCTAGCGCACCCCCGGCCGGCCTCGTGGGGGCACCCTCAGCGCCCAGGTGATCGCCGATGGCGCGTCAAGGCTGTTCATCCGACAGCAGCACGCGCGTCCGGATCGGGATCATCAGCAGCGGACGCGCCGGAACGGCGATCATGGTCGTTGCGCCGGAACCGCCGCCGCAACGACCTCGCCAACCCGCCGTCGCACAGCTTTCGGCGCCGACGCACCCGCACAGCATGTGCGCAGGCCCTGCTACCTGTGCGACAGCGCCACCACCTGTGTGACGGGCGGCGGGTCAGAGCGGCAGCGGCGTCCCACCGCGGGCCGCGAGCAACTGCTTCAGGTACTCGCTCTCGCTCGTCTGCGAGCTCAGCATCTGCGCGGCCAGGTTGCGCACCTCCGGCACCGACGCGTGCTCCGACGCGTACTGCAGCATGAGCACGCCGCCCTCGTGGTGGCGGAGCATGAGCTGTAGGAACAGCACGTCCATCTGGTCGCCGGACGCCGCCCGCAGGGAGCGGAGCTGGTCCGACGTGGCCATGCCGGGCATCGAGTCGACGCCGCCGTTCGACGTCATCGAATGGGAGTGGGCGTCGTCGGCCATCCACGCCATGTGCTTGCCGCCGGGCGCCTCCGACGCCATGCCCCACAGCCCCAGCCAGCCCTGCATGCGGCCGATCTGCTGGAGCTGGGTGGTCTCGATGTCGAAGGCGAGCTGTTTGAGCGCGGGGTCGGTGGTGTGGTCGCGCTCCCAGGAGGCCATCTGGACGGCCTGCTGGTGGTGCACGGACATGTCCTGCGCGAACCCGACGTCGACGGAGTCGGCGGTCGGGGTCGACGTCGCGGACGACCCGGGCAGCCCGATCAGCAGGCCCGCAGCGGCCCCGAACAGCAACAGCCCGACCGCGGCCAGCACCGCGATCAGCGGGCGGGCCCACCCCCTGCGCTCGGCAGGGGGTGCCGGTGGGGCCTCGAGGGTCACTGCGAAGGCACCGGGGCGTCGGGTGCGACGGTCGCGGGGGTGGCGCTGATCTCGGGCTGTGAACCGGGGGTGCCCGGCGCCGGGGCGGCGACGAACGGCGGCGGGTTGTCCTGGTCGAAGGCGCCCGGCCCGGTGGCGTCGCAGCTCGCGCCGACCTCGGGGTGCGTGTACTGGTTCTGCTTCAGCGCCGAGATGAACTCGTCGATGCGCGGGTCGGTGACGTCGCCGACCTTGAGCTGGTGGCCCCACGACTGCAGTGACACCGGGGAGTCGAGGCCGGGGTAGGGCGACATCACCATGTAGCGCTCGCCGTCGACCTTCTTCTGCAAGGTGGAGAGCGCGTCGCCCGTGATCTGGTCCGGGTTGTACGCGATCCACACCGCGCCGTGTTCCAGGGAGTGCACGAGGTTCTCGGTGCGCACGGCGGTCGGGTAGACGACGCCGTTGCACGCGGCCCAGTAGCCGTCGTGCGCGCCGCCGAACGGCGGGGCGTGGGTGTAGGCGACCTGCTGGTCCGGCGTGACGTGCTGGCCGCCCGCGTACTGCTGGGAGACGATCCCGGCGATCTGCAGCGACGGGTCCTGGTTCGTCGCGGACGGCGTGAACTTGGACAGGGCCGCGCGCTCTGCGTCCTTGGCCCGGTTGGCCGCGATGCCGTAGCCGAAGACGCCGACCGCGATCAGCAGCACCACCGCGACGGCGGCGATCGTTCCCCAGGGTGTGGCCCGCTTCGTCACCACGGAGGCGCGCGTGTTGCGCGAGGCCTTGCTGCTCTTGCCGCTGACCATCGACCGTCCCGACCCTCCGTGGACCGTCACCCGGACGACCCTGGCGTGCTCCGGTCACCGAGTCTAGGAGCGCCGCCTGAGAGGGCCGTGAGAAGCCCCCACGGCGGACAGGCCCGGGAGACGCCGTACCGCACTCCCTAGAATCGATTCGTGACCCCCGCCCTGCTCGACGATCTCGTGCGCGCCGCCGCGTCCGAGGTCCTGGCCGTCCGCGGGCTGGATCCCGCGGCGCTGCCGGCCGACGCCGGAGTCGAGCGGCCCCGCAATCCCGCGCACGGCGAGTACGCCACGAGCGTCGCGCTGCGCACCGCGGGCCGGATCGGGGTGGAGCCGCGCGAGCTGGCGGGCTGGCTGGCCGAGGCGCTCATCCGCATGCCCGAGGTGGCGGGCGCCGAGGTGGCCGGGCCTGGCTTCCTCAACCTCCGCATGACGCCCGACGGCCGATCGGCGCTGGTGGCGGAGGTGCTTGCGGAGGGCGAGGACTACGGCCTGGACGGTGCGTCCCTCGTCGAGGCGGCGGCGGACCTGCTGGTGGTGGCCGCGCCGGAGGGGCTCGTCGAGGCCGTCGGCGCGGACGCCGCGCGGTACGCCCTGGCGTGCGGCCGGGTGATCGACGTCGCTCTGCTCCGGCGGCGGACCGCCGACAACCCGGTCTTCCGCATCCGCTACGCGCACGCCCGCGCCGCGTCGCTGATCCGCAACGCCGCCGACCTCGGCATCGGGCTCGGAACGGACCTGCGGCCGCTCGCACATCCCCGCGAGGCCGAGCTGGTGTGTGCGATCGGACACTTCCCGGCCGTGGTGCGCTCGGGCGAGCCGCACCGTGTGGCGCGGTACCTCGAGGCGCTGACCGGCGCCTTCTTCGACGTCCAGGACGTCTGCCCCGTGCTGCCGGTGGGGGACGCGGACGTCACTGACCTGCACCGTGCGCGGCTGGCGCTGGTCGTCGCCGTGCGCCAGGTGCTCGCGAACGGGCTCGGGCTGCTCGGCGTGAGCGCACCCGACCGAATCTGACAAGAGGATCAAGTGAACGCTCATCCCGCCGGACCGCTGCACGCCGGCGTGCTGCCCCCGGCCGAGTCCGCGGGTGTGCACCCGCGTGACGCCGCCGACCTCGACGCGCTCGCTCCGGCGGTATGGCCACGGAGTGCCCGCCGCGGAGACGCGGGCGTCGTCGAGCTGGCCGGCGTGGACGTCCGCGACCTGGCCGAGCAGTACGGCACGCCGCTGTTCGTCGTCGACGAGGCCGACTTCCGGGCCCGTGCCGCGGGGTTCGCCGCGGCGTTCGGTGCGCGGTCGGTGCACTACGCGGCCAAGGCGTTCCTGTGCGCGGAGGTCGCCCGCTGGGTCGCCGACGAGGGGCTGAGCCTGGACGTCTGCAGCGGCGGTGAGCTGGCCGTGGCGCTGCGGGCGGGCTTCCCCGCGGACCGGATCGCGTTCCACGGCAACAACAAGTCCACCGACGAACTGATCGCCGCGGTCGAGGCCGGCGTCGGCTATGTGGTGGTCGACTCGCTGTTCGAGATCACGCGGCTCGACGCCGTGGCCCGCGAGCGGGGCGTGACGGTGCCGGTGATGATCCGGCTCACGGTGGGTGTCGAGGCCCACACCCACGAGTTCATCGCGACGGCGCACGAAGACCAGAAGTTCGGTTTCTCGATCGCCGGCGGGCCGACGAGCGATGCCGCGGAGGCCGCACGCCGGGTGTTCAAGGCCGACGCGCTGACGATGGTCGGCCTGCACAGCCACATCGGCAGCCAGATCTTCGACACCGAGGGTTTCGAGGTGGCCGCGCACCGCGTCGTCCGCTTCCTGGCGCAGCTGCACCGCGAGCACGGGCCCGAGGCGCTCGCCTCCGTGCACACCCTGGATCTCGGCGGTGGCTTCGGCATCGCGTACCGGCCCGGCGACGATCCCGTCGACGTCGCGAGCCTCGCCGACGAGCTGCGCGCGATCGTGGCCCGCGAATGTGCCGCGGCCGGGCTGCCGGCCCCGGCGATCGCGGTCGAGCCCGGGCGGGCGATCGCGGGACCGGGCACCGTGACCCTCTACGAGGTGGGCACGCTCAAGGACGTGCCGCTGACCGGGGGGACCCGTCGTTACGTCAGTGTGGACGGCGGCATGAGCGACAACATCCGGACGGCGTTGTACGACGCGGAGTACGACGTGCGGCTGGTGTCCCGCGGGTCGCAGGTCGACGGCACGGGGGAGAGCACGTTGTCGCGCGTGGTCGGCAAGCACTGCGAGTCGGGTGACATCGTGGTGCGCGACTGCTGGCTGCCTGCGGACCTCGCTCCGGGCGACCTGCTGGCCGTGGCGGCCACCGGCGCGTACTGCTACTCCATGGCCAGCAGCTACAACCGGCTGCCGCGGCCCGCGGTGGTCGCCGTGCGCGACGGTGCGGCAAGGGCGATCCTGCGCCGCGAGACCGTCGCCGACCAGTTCCGCCTGGAGGTGACCCCGTGAACGCCCTGCGCGTCGCCCTGCTCGGCTGCGGCACCGTCGGAACCGAGGTCGTGCGGCTGCTGCACGAGCAGTCGGACGAGCTGGCCGCGCGGGTCGGTACCCGCATCGAGCTGGCCGGGGTGGCCGTGCGCCGCCCGCGTCGGCACCCGGAGCTGGGCGACCTGGTCACGACGGACGCGTCCGCGCTGGTGGCGCGCGACGACGTGGACGTCGTCGTCGAGGTCATCGGCGGCATCGAGCCCGCCCGGACGCTCCTGCTCGAGGCGCTGAAGGCCGGCAAGTCGGTGGTGACGGCGAACAAGGCGCTGCTGGCCGAGGACGGCGCGGCGCTGGCCGAGGCGGCCGACGCCTCCGGTGCCGACCTCTACTACGAGGCGTCGGTGGCCGGGGCGATCCCGCTGCTGCGGCCGCTGCGCGAGTCGCTGGCCGGCGACCGGATCACCCGCGTGGCCGGGATCGTCAACGGCACCACGAACTTCATCCTCTCCGCGATGACCGCCTCGGGCTCCAGCTACGCGGACGCGCTGGACGAGGCCACCCGCCTCGGCTACGCGGAGGCGGACCCGAGCGCGGACGTCGACGGCTACGACGCCGCGTCGAAGGCCGCGATCCTCGCGTCGCTCGCCTTCCACACCCGCGTGACCAGCGCCGACGTGTACTGCGAGGGCATCCGCGACGTCAGCGCCGCGGACATCGCGGCCGCCGCCGGGCTCGGCTTCGTGATCAAGCTGGTGGCGATCTGCGAGCGGACCCCGGCCGACGGGACCTACCCGGAGAGCGTCTCCGCCCGGGTCCACCCGGCGATGATCCCGGCCGGGCACCCCCTGGCCTCGGTGGACGGGGCGTTCAACGCGGTGTTCGTCGAGGCCGAGGCGGCGGGGCAGCTGATGTTCTACGGCCAGGGTGCGGGCGGCGCGCAGACGGCGAGCGCGGTGCTCGGCGACGTCGTGGCGGTGGCCCGCAACCGGGTCGTCGGCGGGCGCGGGCCGCGCGAGTCGACGCACGCGAACCTGCCGGTGCGCCCCATCGGTAGCGTGCCGACCCGCTACCACGTGAGCCTGGACGTCGCGGACCGAGCCGGCGTGCTCGCGACCATCGCGGGGGAGTTCGCCCGCCACGACGTGAGCATCGCGGCGGTGCGCCAGACCGGCGGCCGTGGCGACGGCGAGGGCGACGCGCGCCTGGTCGTCGTCACGCACGAGGCGCCGGAGGCGGCGCTGGCCGCGACCGTCGAGGTGCTCAGTGGACTCGATGCCGTGCGCGGCGTGGAAAGCGTGGTCCGGGTCGAGGACCTGGGCCGCACGGCACCGGAGGTGGGCACGTGATGGCCGGGATCATGGGCGCAGGAACCCGGGCCGGATGGCCCGGAGTGATCGAGGCCTACCGGGACCGGATGCCGGTCGAGCCCGACTGGACGATCGTCACACTCGGTGAGGGCGGTACCCCGCTGCTCCCCGCGCCGTACCTGTCGGACCGCGCGGGCTGCGAGGTGTTCCTCAAGGTCGACGGCGCGAACCCGACGGCGTCGTTCAAGGACCGCGGGATGACGATGGCGGTCACGGACGCGCTGGCGCGGGGCCAGCAGGGCGTGATCTGCGCGTCGACCGGCAACACGTCGGCCTCGGCGGCCGCCTACGCCGCCCGGGCGGGCATGTCCTGCGCGGTGCTCGTCCCGCAGGGCAAGATCGCGCTCGGGAAGCTGGCACAGGCCGTCGCGCACGGCGCGCGGATCCTGCAGATCGACGGCAACTTCGACGACTGCCTCGAGCTCGCCCGCAAGACCGCGCAGGACTACCCGGTCGCAGCGTTGGTCAACTCCGTCAATCCCACCCGGATCGCCGGCCAGGCCAGCGCGGCGTACGAGATCTGCGACGTGCTCGGCCGCGCTCCCGACATCCACTGCCTGCCCGTCGGCAACGCCGGCAACATCACCGCCTACTGGGCGGGCTACCAGGCGTACGCGAAGGACGGCCTGATCGACGCCCTGCCGCGGATGTTCGGCTTTCAGGCCGCAGGTGCGGCACCGCTGGTGCACGGCGCGCCCGTGCGCCACCCGGAGACGATCGCGACCGCGATCCGCATCGGCGCTCCCGCCTCGTGGACGCAGGCCATCACGGCGCGTGACGAATCCCGCGGGCGGTTCGCGGCGGTGACGGACGACGAGATCCTCGCGGCGTACCGGCTGCTCTCGTCGCGGGAGGCGGTGTTCGTCGAGCCGGCGTCGGCGGCGAGCGTGGCGGGCCTGCTGCAGTCGGCCGGCGACGGGACGTTGCCTCCGGGGTCGCTGGTGGTGTGCACGGTGACGGGGCACGGCCTCAAGGACCCCGACACCGCGCTGCTCGCCGCCCCGGATCCGACGGTGGTGCCGATCGACCCGGGCGTCGTGGCGGACGCGCTGGAGCTGAGGTGACGCAGTCGTCAGGCGAAGCCCTCCGTCTCGAACAGGTACCTGCCTCGAGAGCCAGCGAGCCTGGCGGCTGCGGTGAGTAGGCCCACCGAGGTTCGGGTCCGGGTCCCGGCGTCGTCGGCCAACCTCGGGCCGGGGTTCGACACCCTCGGGCTCGCACTGGGTCTGCACGACGAGGTCGAGGTCTCCGTCGCGACGGACGGCGTGATCGTCGAGGTCGACGGGCAGGGCGCAGCGGGCGTGCCCCGTGACGAGCGGCACCTCG
This sequence comes from Pseudonocardia charpentierae, assembly GCF_031845345.1. Classification (NCBI taxonomy): domain Bacteria; kingdom Bacillati; phylum Actinomycetota; class Actinomycetes; order Pseudonocardiales; family Pseudonocardiaceae; genus Pseudonocardia; species Pseudonocardia charpentierae. Next base: position 63,672 of record NZ_JAVREJ010000011.1, read on the forward strand.
TCGTGCGGGCCATGCGCCGCGCCTTCGAGGTGTTCGGCGGTGCGCCGCCCGGCCTGCACCTGCGCTGTCGCAACGCGATCCCGCACGCGCGGGGTCTCGGCAGCTCGGCGGCGGCTGCGGTCGCCGGTGCGGCGGCCGCGGCAGCCCTGGCGGGCCGTGACGTCGCCACCGAGCGCGAGACGTTGCTGCAGCTCACGGCCGGCATGGAGGGGCACGCGGACAACGCCGCGGCGAGCCTGCTGGGCGGGTTCGTCGTCGCCTGGGACGAGGGCGGGAACAAACCGGACCGGTTCGGCGCTGTACGGCTCGACGCACAATCGTCGATCGCCCCCGTTGCCCTGGTTCCGGACGTCGAGTCCTCCACGGCGACGACCCGCGGGCTCCTGCCCGATCGGGTCCCGTTGGCGGACGCGGCGTTCACCGGAAGTCGCACGGCGCTCGCCGTGGTCGCCTTCACCGAACGCCCGGAACTGCTGTTCCCCGCCACCGCGGACCGGCTGCACCAGGAGTACCGCCGTCCGGCCTACCCGGAGTCGGCCTCGCTGGTCGACGCGCTACGGGCGGCGGGCGTACCGGCCGTGATCTCCGGCGCCGGACCGACCGTCCTGGCGCTGACTACGGACGGCGCGCTGCCGCCCGAGCTCGACCTGCACGGCTTCACCGTGCTGCGGCTGCCGGTCGATCCGTCCGGCGTCGCGGTCGAGGTCACGTGACCGTGATGTGGACGGCGTGTCGGGCGGGGGTGTTGTTGCCGCCGTTGACGGATACGTCTACCCTCGGCAGCGCAACGGCGATCCATGCGTTTCCGCATGGCCACTCGAGCCGGGCAGAAAATAATGTAGAGCCCGCAACCGCCCGAGCGGCCCTTCAGCGGAAGTGTGTCGTTCGTCGTCCTGCCCGTTCGGGACGGCCGCCGACGCCGCGTTCACCCCGACAGTCGTCCGGCACACCGTCCGGATGAGCATGTAATCCGCTGACCCGGGAATGCCCCCGGTCGGTCAGGAAGGACCTTCGTGAGCGAGACTGATCTCGTCACCGCCGGTACCGCGCCCGAGGCGGGCGCTCCGGACACCACGGGCGGCTCTGCCGCCCCCGCCCGCCGCAAGGGCCTGAGCACCATGGTGCTCGCCGAATTGCGCCAGCTCGCGGGCGAACTGAACATCGCGGACACCGCGAAGATGCGCAAGGGCGACCTGATCGCCGCGATCAAGGAGCGCCAGGCGGGTGGTCCCGCTCCGCAGCTCCCGCTGCCCGAAACCGCTGCCACCAGCACGAACGGTGCCGGCACGGCGGAGTCCGCCATGGACGAGGCGCCCGCGCCGACTCGGCGCCGTCGCGTCGCGTCGCGTCCTGCCGGCTCGCCGCGCAAGGGTGCAGCGGCCGCCGACGGCGACGCGCAGGCCACGTCCGACGAGGCCTCCGGCGCGCCCGTCGAGGTGCCCGCTGCCGAGGTGGCCCCGCCCGTCGAGGCGGCCCCGCCCGTCGAGACGGCCCCGGAAGTCGCTGCTCCCACGGTCGCACCGCCCGTCGAGCCGACCCCCGAGGTCGCTGCAGCCGCACAGCCGGCCGAGGCGCCCGCCGAACCCGTCACCCCCGCCGCCGTCGAGACCGACGGCGAGTCCATCCCCCGACGCTCGCGCCAGCGCCGTACGCGCGGCGAGCGGACCGACCGCGCCGATCAGGGCGAGAACGGTGCATCTGTGGCCTCTCCGACCGTCGACGTCACTCCCGAGACCACCGCGGAGGGCACCGGCGACGGCGGCCGGCGCGAGGCCGGCCGGGAGAACGGGCGGACCCGCGGCGACCGTGGTCCGCGCACGGACCGCACGGACGACCGCGGACCGCGCACCGACCGGATCGAGCGCAGCGACCGGACCGACCGGACCGACCGGACCGACGAGCGCGGCAGCCGCACGGACGACCGCAACCAGCGCGACGACCGGAATCAGCGCGACGACCGGAATCAGCGCGACGACCGCAACCAGCGCGACGACCGCAACCAGCGCGACGACCGCAACCAGCGCGACGTCCGCGACAACCGCGATGTGCGGGACAACCGGGATGTCCGGGACAACCGCGAGGTGCGGGACAACCGCGACGTGCGGGACAACCGCGACGTGCGGGACCGCGACGACGACGGGGACGACGACGGTGACGGCCGCGGCCGCCGCGGGCGCCGGTTCCGTGACCGCCGCCGGGGTCGCGACCGCGACCGCACCCCCCAGGGCGGCCAGGGCGGCGGCCAGAGCACGGTCGACACCGAGGTCCGCGACGACGACGTGCTGCTGCCCGTCGCCGGCATCGTCGACATCCTCGACAACTACGCGTTCGTCCGGACCACCGGCTACCTGGCCGGTCCGACCGACGTCTACGTGTCGCTGTCGATGGTTCGCCGCTACGGCCTGCGCCGCGGCGATGCCGTCACCGGCGCCGTCCGGCAGCCGCGCGAGGGCGAGCAGAGCCGGCAGAAGTTCAACCCGCTGGTCCGCGTCGACTCCCTCAACGGGCAGGACCCCGAGTCGACCCGCAACCGGCCCGAGTTCACCAAGCTCACCCCGCTCTACCCGAACGAGCGGCTGCGCCTCGAGACCGAGCCGCACAAGCTGACCACCCGCGTCATCGACCTGGTGATGCCGGTCGGCAAGGGCCAGCGCGCCCTGATCGTGTCGCCGCCGAAGGCCGGCAAGACCACGATCATGCAGAACCTCGCGAACGCGATCACCACGAACAACCCCGAATGCCACCTCATGGTCGTCCTCGTCGACGAGCGGCCGGAGGAGGTCACCGACATGCAGCGGTCGGTGAAGGGTGAGGTCATCGCCTCGACGTTCGACCGGCCGCCGTCGGACCACACCACGGTCGCGGAGCTGTCGATCGAGCGGGCCAAGCGCCTGGTGGAGATGGGCCACGACGTCGTCGTGCTGCTCGACAACATCACCCGCCTCGGCCGCGCCTACAACCTGGCGGCGCCCGCGTCCGGCCGGATCCTGTCCGGCGGTGTCGACTCGACCGCGCTCTACCCGCCGAAGCGCTTCCTCGGCGCCGCGCGCAACATCGAGGGCGGCGGCTCGCTGACGATCTTCGCGACGGCGCTCGTCGAGACCGGCTCCACGATGGACACCGTGATCTTCGAGGAGTTCAAGGGCACGGGCAACGCCGAGCTCAAGCTGGACCGCAAGATCGCCGACAGGCGCGTCTTCCCGGCGATCGACGTCGGCGACTCGGGCACTCGTAAGGAAGAGCTGCTCATGTCGCCCGACGAGTACGCCGTGATGGTCAAGCTGCGGCGGGTGCTGAGCGCGCTCGACGACCAGCAGGCCATCAACCTGCTCCTCGAGCAGCTGCGCAAGACGCGCACCAACATCGAGTTCCTGATGCAGGTGGCGAAGAACACCGCCATCGGCGAGGACTGACGTCCGTCCGACGCCTCGGGAATCGCCCGGGGCGTCGGATGGTTGAATGGACTGTCACGCACACGGGCTCCGGTTCACCTCGCCACGCGGGGACCCGGCGCCACATTCTCGGAAGGACATCCCTGTGCGCAGCGGAATTCACCCCGACTACCACGAGACCACGGTCACGTGTGGTTGCGGTAACTCGTTCACGACCCGTAGCACCGCGAAGAGCGGTCACATCCATGCGGAGACGTGCTCAGCCTGCCACCCGTTCTACACGGGCAAGCAGCGCATCCTGGACGCCGGCGGTCGCGTCGCCCGCTTCGAGGCGCGCTACGGCAAGCGCCCCGCCCGCGGCAACAACTAGCTGAACCGACGGCGCCCACCATCCTGGTGGGCGCCGTTCGCATGTCTGCCGTACGTATCCCAGGAGGGCCCATGACCGCGTCCCTCGACGCCCTGCTCGACGAGCACGCCGAGCTGGAGCGCGCGCTGGCCGACCCCTCCGTGCACGCCGACGCCGCGCAGGCCCGCAAGCTGGGCCGGCGCTACGCCGAGCTCGGCCCGGTCGTGGCTGCGGCACGGGAGCTGGCGGCGGCCCGAGACGACGAGGTCGCCGCCCGGGAGCTGGTGAGCGAAGACCCGTCGTTCGCCGAGGAGGCCCGCGAACAGCACGCCCGTGTGGAGGAGCTGGAGACCCGGCTCGCCGAGCTGCTCGTGCCCCGCGACCCGCACGACGCCGACGACGTGATCATGGAGGTCAAGTCGGGGGAGGGCGGCGAGGAGTCGGCGCTGTTCGCCGGCGACCTGGTGCGGATGTACCTGCGCTACGCCGAGCGGCACGGCTGGAAGGCCGAGATCCTGGGCGGCACCGACTCCGACCTCGGCGGCTACAAGGACGCCACGCTGCTGATCCGTTCCCGCGCGTCCGACCCGGTCGGCGTGTGGTCGGCACTGAAGTTCGAGGGTGGCGTGCACCGCGTGCAGCGGGTGCCGGTCACGGAGTCGCAGGGTCGCGTGCACACGTCCGCGGCCGGCGTCCTCGTCTACCCGGACACCGGCGACGACGCCGCCGTCGAGATCGACGACAAGGACCTGCGCATCGACGTCTTCCGCTCGTCGGGGCACGGCGGGCAGAGCGTCAACACCACCGACTCCGCGGTGCGGATCACCCACCTGCCCACCGGGATCGTCGTGTCGTGCCAGAACGAGCGCTCGCAGCTGCAGAACCGCGCGCGGGCGATGGAGGTGCTGCGGTCGCGGTTGCAGGCGCTGGCCGAGGAGGAGGCCGCGGTGAAGGCCTCGGCGGAGCGGCGTTCGCAGGTGCGCACCGTTGACCGCTCCGAGCGGATCCGCACGTACAACTTCCCGGAGAACCGGATCTCCGACCACCGGATCGGCTACAAGGCGTACAACCTCGCCGCTGTGCTGGACGGCGACCTCGGCGACGTGCTCGCGGCCCTGGCGGCGGCGGAGCGGGCCCAGTCGGTCGGAGCAGGGCCCGTCGCGGTCTGACATGACCCGCCACCCCCTTCGGTCCGCCGTCCGCGAGGCCGAGAACGTCCTCGCCTCCGCGGGCGTGGCCAGCCCGCGGGTCGACGCCGAACTGCTCGCCGCGCACGTCGTCGGTGTGCCCCGCGGCCGGCTGATCATGGTGCCGCTCGTCGACGAGCCGGTGCTGGAGCGCTACCGGGAACTGGTGGAGCGGCGCGCAGCCCGTGAACCGCTGCAGCATCTGCTCGGCACGGCGGTGTTCGGCCCGGTGACCCTCGCCGTCGGACCGGGGGTGTTCACCCCGCGCCCGGAAACCGAGCTGCTGCTGGAGTGGGGGCTGAAGACGATCGCCGACGTGACAACGCCGCTGGTCGTGGACCTGTGCACGGGGTCGGGCGCGCTGGCGCTGGGCGTCGCCGCCGCCCGGCCGGACGCGACGGTGCACGCCGTCGAGGTGGATCCCGCGGCGTTCGCGTGGGCCCGCCGCAACGTCGAGACGCACGTCGCGGCGGGAGGTACGCCGGTCACGGTGCACGCCGCGGACGTCCGGGAGGCGGATCTGCTGCCCGAGCTCCGAACCCGGGTCGACCTGCTGCTGTGCAACCCGCCCTACGTCCCCGACGGCACTCCGGTGCCGCCGGAGGTGGCCGATTGGGATCCGCCGGGCGCGGTGTTCGGTGGCCCCGACGGCCTGGAGATCATCCGGGCGGTCGTGACGGCGGCGTCGGCGCTGCTGCGGCCCGGTGGCGCGCTGGGGATCGAGCACGACGACACCCACGCCGACGCGATGCCGGACCTGCTGCGCGGGTGCCCCGCGCTGGCGGATGTCGAGGAGCACGCCGACCTGGCGGGCAGGCCCCGCTTCGCGACGGCTCACCGCATCCGTTCTGCGGCGTCCTGATCGGACGACCGGCACGTTCGTCGGAACCTATGCGACGACTGTGCCGCTCGTCGGATCGCGCGGGCGGGCGTGGCCCGTGAGGCGGAAGGGCGGCTCGATGTAGCGAAAGCGGCGTTCGGTGCGTCGAACGCACCCGACGCCGCTTTCGCTACATGGGCGGCATACCCTCGCGCGCGTGACCGCGCCCGCCGTCCCGCCCACCTACGACTGCGCCGACCCCGATGCGCGGCTCGCCGGACTCGCCGCCGCAGCCAACGCGGTGCGGTCGGGTCGGCTGGTCGTGCTGCCGACCGACACCCTCTACGGCCTGGGTGCCGACGCGTTCTCCGGCGCGGCGGTCCGGTCGCTGCTCACCGCCAAGGGGCGGGGGCCGGACATGCCGGTCCCGGTGCTCGTCGGCTCGTGGAACACCATCGACGGCCTGGTCACGAGCGTGCCCGCGGCCGCACGGGAGCTGGTGGAGGCGTTCTGGCCCGGCGGGTTGTCGCTCGTGCTGCCGCACGCCCCCTCGCTGACCTGGGATCTGGGCGTCACCCGGGGCACGGTGATGTTGCGGATGCCCCTGCACCCCGTGGCGCTGGAGCTGCTGCGCGAGATCGGGCCGATGGCCGTGTCGAGCGCGAACATCTCCGGCCGTCCGCCGGCCACCACCGTCGCCGAGGCCACGGAGCAGCTCGGCGGCTCGGTCGCGGTGTACCTCGACGGCGGGCCGTGCCGGGTGGGGGTCGCCTCGACGATCGTCGACCTGACCGGCGACGAGCCGAGGGTGCTGCGCGAGGGCGCGGTGCCGTTGGCGGCGGTCGCCGAGGTGCTGGGCCGCGAGGTCGCCACCGCCTGACCGCCGGACCCGCCCCGGCCTGTGTCGAGCGGCCCCCTGCGTCAGGAAGGCCACCTTCAGGGCACGTGACGTCCTGAAGGTGGCCTTCCTGACATATCGAGCACCTCACCCGGGCGGTAGGCCGAGCAGGTCGCCCAGCCGCTCCACCGCACCGCGGAAGAACTCCTCGTGGCGCTCCACGACGTTGTGCGTCTGCCCGAACAGCTCGAAGCTCACCAGCCCGAACAGCGCCGTCCAGGCCTGGACGGCGCGGGCCGCCGCGGACGTGCCGGGATCGGTCGGGAGCCCCACCGACTCGGCGGCGCCCGGAGTCAGGGTCGCGTCCGCCCCGCCCGTCCCCGGATCGACGACGCCCGCCGCGAGCCCGTCGACCACGATCCGGCTGAGCAGCACCCCGACCCGCGACGCCGGCCCCATGGTGGTCTCGGGCGCCGCGTACCCCGGCACCGGCGAGCCGTAGACCAGCGCGTACTCGTGCGGGTGCGCCAGCGCCCAGTCGCGGACCGCGCCGCACACCGCGTGCAGCCGTGCTCGCAGGTCCACTCGCGGCGCGGCGGCCTCGGTCTCCTCGGCGGCGGCGCCCAGCGCGTCGTAGGCGTCGACGATCAGGGCCGTGAGCAGGTCGTCCCGGCTGGGGAAGTACCGGTAGACCGCTGACGACGCCATGCCCAGCTCGCGGGCGACGGCCCGGAGGGAGAGCCCCGCCGCGCCCTCCGTGGCGAGGTGCCGCCGGGCGGTGTCGGCGATCTCACGGGTCAGGGCGGCCCGGACACGGGCGCGGGTTCCGGCGGCGGTCACCGGGCGAGTCTGGCAAGGATGCGGATCGCCGACAACAACAGAGAGCGGTGCTCCGGCGGCGTGCTCAGCAGGGCGTCCAGCGGGCGGACGGCGCTGTGAGAGACTCGAAGCGGCCGCAGATCGTGGCGAGGAGGAGTACGACGATGCCGATCGACCAGCCCGACCTCATCGTCGAGCGCTACCTCCGCCGGCTCGGCGGTGGCCGTCCCGACCCCGCCGCGCTGACGTTCTTCGCGTCGCTGGACCAGATGCGGTCGGTGGACCCGCTGGTCGCCGACCGGGTGGTCGCGGAACTCGTCGACCAGCGCTCGAACATCAAGCTCATCGCGAGCGAGAACTACGCCTCGCTGGCCGTCCAGCAGGCCATGGGCAACCTGCTCACCGACAAGTACGCCGAGGGGTCGGCCGGGCACCGGTTCTACGCCGGCTGCGACAACGTCGACGCCATCGAGTCGCACGGCGCGGACCTGGCGAAGGCGCTGTTCGGCGCCGACCACGCCTACCTGCAGCCGCACTCGGGCATCGACGCGAATCTGGTCGCCTTCATCGCGATCCTCGCCACCCGGGTCGAGGAGAGCTTCCTCGAGCGGCTCGACGTGAAGAACGTCTCCGCGTTGTCCGACGAGCAGTTCGCCGAGCTGCGCACCGAGCTGCACGACCAGCGCCTGCTCGGCATGGACTACTACTCGGGCGGCCACCTCACCCACGGCTACCGGTTCAACATCTCGTCGCGGCTGTTCGACGCCCGCGGGTACACCGTCGACCGGGAGACGGGCCTGCTCGACCTCGACGCGCTGCGCACGCAGCTGCACGAGGTCCGCCCGCTGATCCTGCTGGCCGGCTACAGCGCCTACACGCGAAAGATCGACTTCGCGAAGATGCGCGAGCTCGCGGACGAGGTCGGCGCCACGTTCATGGTCGACATGGCGCACTTCGCCGGGCTCGTCGCCGGCAAGGTGTTCACCGGCGCCTACGACCCCGTGCCGCACGCGCACGTCGTCACCAGCACCACGCACAAGACCCTGCGCGGCCCGCGCGGCGGCATCGTGCTCTCCTCGGCCGACTACGCCGACGCCGTGGACAAGGGGTGCCCGGCCGTGCTGGGCGGCCCGCTGCCGCACGTGATGGCCGCGAAGGCGCTCGCGCTGAAGGAGGCGTCGCAGCCGTCGTTCCAGGAGTACGCGGCGCGCATCGTGGACAACGCGCGCGCGCTCGCCGACGGGCTGCAGCGGCGCGGGGCCCGCGTGGCGACCGGCGGCACGGACAACCACATCGTGCTGGCCGACGTCGCGTCGTCGTTCGGGCTCACCGGCCGCCAGGGCGAGTCCGCCCTGCGCGCCGTGGGCATGACCCTGAACCGGAACTCGCTGCCCTTCGACGCCAACGGCCCCTGGTACACCAGCGGCCTTCGGCTGGGGACCCCGGCGCTGACCACGCTTGGCATGGGCACCGACGAGGTCGACGAGATCGCGGACGTCGCCGTCGAGGTCCTGCGGGCGACCACGCCCGTCAGCGTCAACGGCAAGCCGGGCAAGGCGAAGTACGAGACCGAGGCGAAGGTCGTGCAGGAGGCCCGCGCGCGGATCGCGGCGCTGTGCGACAAGTTCCCGGTCTACCCGGAGATCGACCTCTCGATCGTCGAGGGCTAGCAGCCGGTGGACCTCGCGCAGCAGGCGCCGGTCATCGGATCGGCTGTTCTGCCGCTGCGCGAGTACCTGCTCACCGGGCTGACCGCGACGGTCGTGACGTTCCTGCTCACCGGGCCCGTGCGGGTGCTCGCCGTGCGGCTGGGGGCGGTCGCCTGGCCTCGCGGCCGTGACGTGCACTCCACCCCGACCCCTCGTTGGGGCGGCCTGGCGATGCTCGGGGGAGTGCTGGCCGGCGTGCTGCTGGCCTACCAGCTCCCGGCGCTGCGGTTGGCCTTCGACTACTCGGACGAGGTCGTCGGCGCCCTCGTCGCGGTGGTCGTGCTCGGAGCCGTCGGGGTGCTCGACGACCGTTTCGAACTCGACGCGATCACCAAGCTGGCCGGCCAGACGACCGCGGCGGGCGTGCTGGTGCTGGCCGGGGTGCAGTGGGTGACGTTCTGGATCCCGTGGGGCGGTGGCGGGACGGGGATCTCGGGCTCGTTCCTCATCCTGGGCGAGACCCAGGGCGTGCTGCTCACGGTGGTGCTGACCGTCGCGCTGATCAACGCCATGAACTTTGTCGACGGGCTCGACGGCCTGGCGGCCGGGATCGGGCTGATCGCGGCGTCCGCGACCGCGCTGTTCGCGATCGGGCTGGTGAAGGCCAACGGCAACGACCCGGGGGCTTACTCGCCTGCGCTGCTCGCGGTGGTGCTGGCCGGCGCGTGCCTGGGCTTCCTGCCGCACAACTTCAACCCCGCCCGGATCTTCATGGGCGACTCGGGCTCGATGCTCATCGGGCTCATGCTGGCCGCGGCGACGACGACGGCTTCGGGCCGGATCCTGCCCGACGCCGACACGTCCGCCACGGACGTCATCGCGCTCTTCGCGCCGCTGCTCGCCGGCGCGGCCGTGGTGTTCGTGCCGCTGCTGGACCTGCTGATGGCCGTCGTGCGCCGGACCCGCAAGGGCATGAGCCCTTTCTCACCGGACAAGATGCACCTGCACCACCGCCTGCTCGAGATCGGGCACAGCCACCGTCGCGCGGTGCTGCTCATCTACCTGTGGGCGGGTGTGCTGGCTTATGGTGCGGTCGCGCTGGCGCTGATCGCCGACCCGTTCGTCGTGCTGTGGGCGGTGGGCATCGGGCTCCTGGTGGCCGTGCTCGCCTCCGCCGTACCGCGACTGCGAGCCCCGAGATGACTGCGGGCCCCGAGATGAGGGCCGTGCCCGTGACGAGAGAACAGGCCGATGACGACCCCTCCTCCTGAGCAGCAGGACGCTCCGCACGTCAAGACCGTGCTCCGCCTGGCGGCGGTGATGCAGCGCCACGCGCTGCTGTTCAGCGTGCCGCTCGCCGTGGCCGCCGTGGTGCTGGGCGCCGTGCTTCGCGGGACGTCAGGCCTCGTCGGCGCCCTGCTCGGGGCGGTGCTGGGGCTGGCGGCCGGCCTGGTCACCACGCTGGTCATGCGCGGCACCGCCCGCACGTCGCCTGCGGGTGTGATGATCGGCGCAATGACGTCGCTGGCAGGCAAGATCCTGCTGCTGATGGTGTTCCTGGTCGCCTTCCGGGGCACGACGCTGTTCGACAACCAGGCCTTCGGGTTCACGCTGCTCGCGGTCACCGTCGGGTGGATCGCGGGCGAGGTGGTCGGCTTCGTCCGCGCCAAGGCGCCGGTTCTCGATCTCTAGGCGCTCCGCCTACCAGGCAGGTAATCGTCCGGTTCGTGCCCCGACGCTACGATTGCGTCACCCGCCCGAGGGGTGTTCTACTGCGTGTAGAGAAACATCGCGCAGGCGACCTCCCGCTCGGCGGGAGGGCGTCGTGCGTACCCGGCCGTGGCGGTCCTACCTGGTGAGAGCAGGTTCGCTTGGCTGATAGGGTGCGCCGTGATGAAGGCGGACCGGTCCTCCGGCGGGGGAGCCACACCCCCACCGGGCGACGCCTGGAACGCCTTGTCCTACCTCTTGTCCGGTTTCCTGCTGTTCGGCGGGATCGGGGTGGGGTTGGACGCTCTGTTCGGCACGCGGTGGGGTACGCCGGTCGGCCTGCTGGCCGGTGGAACCGCCTCTGCGTACCTGATTTATGTCAGGTACGTTAAGTCATGATCGTCTCGATCTTGTCGTCCGGGTCACGGTTCGGCGACGGGACCGGAAGGAGCGCTTGGTGACCAATTTGGCCACCGCACCGGGAGGACCGGCACCGGGCTTCGAGGCCCCTGGAGTCGGAGACTTCGATCTGCCGCCGATCGCGGGTATCGAGGGGCTGACGAAGCCGGTTCTGCTGCTCGTCTTCTCGGCTGTGATCATCTACGTGCTGTTCCGGCTCGCGGTGCGCAACGTGCAGCTCGTCCCGGGTAAGGCGCAGTTCCTCGGCGAGTCGTTCCACGGCCTGGTGCGCAACACGATCGCGCGCGACATGATCGGCCCGGAGTTCCTGAAGTACGTGCCGTTCCTGACGGCGCTGTTCGCCTTCATCCTGGTGAACAACCTCTTCGGGATCATCCCGCTGATCCAGTTCCCGACGTTCTCGCACCCCGGCATGCCCTACGCCCTCGCCCTGATGGTGTGGCTGATGTACACCGTGATCGGGATCCGGCACCACGGGCTCGGTGGCTACCTGCGGATCTCGACGTGGCCGCCGGACGTGCCGTGGTGGGTGCGGATCATCCTCACGCCGATCGAGTTCATCTCCAACATCATCCTGCGGCCGGTCACGCTCTCGCTGCGACTGTTCGGCAACATGTTCGCGGGCCACCTGCTGCTCCTCGTGTTCATCCTCGGTGGCGAGTACATGCTCTTCGTCGCCGACGACCTGGCGCTCAACGTGCTGTCGCCGTTCGCGTTCGGCATGGGCATCGTTTTCACGTTCTTCGAGGCCTTCGTCCAGGTGGTGCAGGCCTACATCTTCGTCATGCTCACCGCGTCGTACATCGGCACGGTGCTCGCCGACGAGCACTGAGCGGCTCCCCGTCAGACCTCCAGGAAATCCCCGAAAGGAATCATCGACATGACCGGAAGCCTGAACGTCGTCGGGTACGGCCTCTCGGCCATTGGCCCGGGTATCGGCGTCGGCATCGTGTTCGCCGCGTTCATCAACGGCGTCGCCCGCCAGCCCGAGGCCCGTGGACAGCTGCAGGGCATCGCGTTCATCGGCTTCGCGCTCTCCGAGGCGCTGGCCATTCTGGGCCTCGTTCTCGCCTTCGTTCTCTAGTCGGCAGTGACTAGTCGGCCGGCGGCGCCGAGTCGGCGAAGGAGACACTCGTGAACTTGATCATCGCGGCCGAGGGCGAGCTCAACCCCCTCATCCCGCACACCGTCGAGATCGTCGTCGGGACGATCGCGTTCCTCTTGCTGTTCTGGCTGCTCGCCCGATCGGTCTTCCCGCAGTTCGAGAAGGTCTACGCCGAGCGCACGGACAAGATCGAGGGCGGTCTGAAGCGGGCCGAGGAGGCCCAGGAGCAGGCCGCCGCGCTCAAGCGGCAGTACGAGGAGCAGCTGGCCGGCCTGCGAGCCGAGGCGGCGCGCATCCGCGACGACGCCCGTGCCGACGGCAACCGGATCCGGGCTGAGCTGCGCGAGCAGGCCGAGCAGGAGGCTGAGCGCATCCGTCAGCGCGGCGAGGAGCAGCTGGCCGCGCAGCGTGCGCAGGCCGTGCGCCAGCTCCGCGGCGAGATCGGCGGACTGTCCGTGCAGCTGGCCGAGCGCATCATCGGCACGTCGCTGGCGGACGACAGCCGGCGCCGCGACACGGTCGACGCCTTCCTCGGCGAGCTGGACCGGCAGGCCGACGACACCCGCCGCGCGACGATCTGGACGGGTGGTGCGGGCTGATGGCCCTCGCCCTCCAGGCGGCCAGCCGGGAGTCGCTCGCCGACCTGAGCGCCCGGCTCGACGTGTTCATCGGGCAGGTCGGCGTGGCGGACCTCGACCGGCTGGCCGACCAGCTGTTCTCCGTAGCCCGGCTGTTGTCGGGCGAGACCACGCTGCGGCGGCACCTGGCCGACCCGGCGGTACCGCAGGAGTCGCGCACCGGGCTCGTCGAGCGCCTGCTCGGCAGCAAGCTGGACCGGCCCGCGCTGGAGGCGGTCGCCGCCGCGGTGGCGGAACGCTGGTCGCGGCCGGTGGACCTGGTGCACGCGCTGGAGGCGCTGGCCCGCAACGCGGCGCTGGGGTCGGCGGAGAAGGGCGGCCGTCTCGACGAGGTCGAGGACGAGCTGTTCCGCTTCGGTCGGATCCTGGATGGTCAGCCCGAGCTGGCGGGGTTGCTCGCCGACACCTCCCGTCCGTTGGACGGGCGGACGGCGCTGCTGGACCGGCTGCTGGCGGGCAAGGTCACACCGGCTACGGCGACGCTGCTGCACCAGGCGGTGTCGCTGCCCCGCGGCCGGCACCTCGACGTGATCGCCGAGGAGCTGGCCGAGCTGGCCGCGGCGCGCCGGGAGCTCTCGGTCGCCCGCGTCGCCACCCCGGTGCGGCTGACCCCCGAGCAGGAACAACGGCTGACGACCAGCCTCTCGCGTCTCTACGGCCGTCCGATGTCCCTGCAGGTCGAACTGGACGAAGCCCTGCTCGGCGGGCTGGTCGTCCGGGTCGGCGGCGAGGTGATCGACGGCAGTGTCGCAGGACGGATCGAAGCTGCTCGGCGTCACCTGCCCCGGTGACACGCACGCACGAACAGCGAAACAGCGAAGATAAGGACAACGCGCAGTCATGACAGAGCTGACGATCTCCCCGGAGGAGATCCGGAGTGCGATCTCCAGCTACGTCTCGACGCTGGAGACCGGGACCTCACGCGAGGAGGTCGGCGCGGTCGCCGACACCGGTGACGGCATCGCCCACGTCGAGGGCCTGCCCTCGGCGATGACGAACGAGCTGCTGGAGTTCTCCGGCGGCGTGCTGGGCGTCGCGCTGAACCTGGACGTCCGCGAGATCGGTGCGGTGATCCTCGGCGACTACGGCGGCATCGAGGAGGGGCAGCCGGTGAAGCGAACCGGCGAGATCCTCTCCGTGCCCGTCGGCGACGGGTTCCTCGGCCGGGTCGTCGACTCGCTGGGCAACCCGATCGACGGCCTCGGCGACATCGAGCCCGAAGCGCGGCGCGTCCTCGAGCTGCAGGCCGCGGGCGTGATGGACCGCCAGAGCGTCGGCGAGCCGCTGCAGACCGGCATCAAGGCCATCGACGCCATGACCCCGATCGGTCGTGGCCAGCGCCAGCTCATCATCGGCGACCGCAAGACCGGCAAGTCCGCCGTCTGCATCGACACGATCATCAACCAGAAGCAGAACTGGGCGACCGGCGACCCCAAGCAGCAGGTCCGCTGCATCTACGTCGCGGTCGGTCAGAAGGGCTCCACGATTGCCGGCATCCGCGCCTCCCTCGAGGAGGCGGGCGCGCTGGAGTACACGACGATCGTCGCGTCGCCGGCGTCGGACCCCGCCGGCTACAAGTGGATCGCCCCGTACACCGGCTCCGCCCTGGGCCAGCACTGGATGTACCAGGGCAAGCACGTCCTCATCGTGTTCGACGACCTGTCCAAGCAGGCCGAGGCGTACCGCGCGATCTCGCTGTTGCTGCGCCGCCCGCCGGGCCGCGAGGCCTACCCCGGCGACGTCTTCTACTTGCACTCCCGCCTGCTCGAGCGTTGCGCGAAGCTGTCCGACGAGCTCGGTGCCGGCTCGATGACCGGTCTGCCGATCATCGAGACCAAGGCGAACGACGTGTCGGCCTACATCCCGACGAACGTCATCTCGATCACCGACGGTCAGGTCTTCCTCGAGTCGGACCTGTTCAACCAGGGTGTCCGGCCGGCGATCAACGTCGGTATCTCGGTGTCGCGGGTCGGCGGCGCCGCCCAGATCAAGGCGATGAAGCAGGTGTCCGGGTCGCTGCGGCTGGACCTGTCGCAGTACCGCGAGCTGGAGGCGTTCGCCGCGTTCGGCTCCGACCTCGACGCGGCGTCCGCGGCCGCCCTGGGTCGTGGCGAGCGGCTGGTCGAGCTCCTCAAGCAGTCGCAGTACTCGCCGTTCCCGGTGGCGGAGGAGGTCGTCTCGATCTGGCTCGGTACCTCGGGCCAGCTCGACTCGGTGCCCGTCGCGGACATCCGGCGCTTCGAGGGCGAGTTCCTCGACCACCTGCGGCGCAACGAGAACGGGATCCTCGACGAGATCCGGGATACCGGCAAGCTGCCCGACGAGGCGATCGACCGGCTCAAGGGCGTGGTGAAGTCGTTCAAGAACGACTTCACGGCGGCGGACGGGTCGGCGGTCGTCCCCAAGGAGGAGCAGCCCGACGCGTTGGCCGAGAACGAGGTCGACCGCGACTCGGTCAAGGTCAACCGGCCGGCGCCGTCCGGCAGCAGCTCGGGCTGAGCCCGGAAGGTCCAGGGGCGGAGACATGGCAGCACAGATCCGTGTGCTGCGGCGGCGGATCAAGTCGACGCAGTCCATCAAGAAGATCACCCGCGCGATGGAGCTCATCGCGACGTCCCGGATCGCGAAGGCGCGGGCGCGGGTGGACGAGTCCAGGCCCTACGCCGAGCAGATCACCGCGGTCCTGACCCAGCTCGCCCAGCGGGCGGCGCTGGACCATCCGCTGCTCGTGGAGCGGGAGAACACGAAGAAGGCCGCGGTCCTGGTCGTGACCAGCGACCGCGGCCAGGCCGGCGGGTACAACAACAACGTGCTCAAAGAGGCCGAGGCGCTCCAGCGGCTCCTGCGCGAGCAGGGCAAGGAGCCGGTCCTCTACGTCATCGGGCGCAAGGCCGTGAACTACTACCGGTTCCGCCGCCGCGAGGTCACCGCCTCGTGGACGGGGTTCTCCGAACAGCCCAGCTACGCGAACGCGGCCGAGGTCACCCGCGTGCTCGTCGCGGCCTTCATGGCCGGTGCGGGTGAGCGCGGCGAGGACGAGGCGATCGAAGACAGCGGCGTGGACGCGGAAGACGTCGTCGCCGTGGACGAGCTGCACCTCGTGTACACGCGCTTCCAGAACATGGTCACCCAGATCCCGACCGCCCGGCGGATGGCGCCGCTGCAGGTGGAGTACGTCGACGCGAACGAGATCACCGGTGAGCGCGAGGGTGAGGGCGACGACGAGGAGCAGCGCGCGGTCCCGGACGACGGGGTGCACCGGCTCTACGAGTTCGAGCCGAGCGCGGACACGCTGTTCGACGCCCTGCTGCCGAAGTACATCGGCGCCCGGCTGTTCGCCGCGCTGCTGGAGTCGGCGGCGTCGGAGTCGGCCGCGCGGCAGCGTGCGATGAAGGCCGCCACGGACAATGCGAACGAATTGATCCGTAGTCTGACGCTGGAGGCCAACCAGGCCCGTCAGGCACAGATCACCCAGGAGATCAGTGAGATCGTCGGTGGCGCCGACGCTCTCGTCAGCGCAGGAAGTGAGGATCGATGACCGTCACCGCTGATACCGAGACCACCACCGGTCGGGTCGTCCGGGTCACCGGCCCGGTCGTCGACGTGGAGTTCCCCCGCAACACGATCCCGGAGCTCTACAACGCCCTCACGGTCGACGTAGCGCTCGAGACCGTCGCGAAGCGACTGACCTTGGAGGTCGCCCAGCACCTGGGCGACAACCTGGTCCGGACGATCTCGATGGCGCCGACGGACGGTCTCGTGCGCGGCCAGGAGGTCACCGACACCGGCGGGCCGATCTCGGTGCCGGTCGGTGACCAGGTCAAGGGCCACGTTTTCAACGCCCTCGGCGAGTGCCTCGACGTCCCCGATCTGGAGCTGACCGGCGAGCGGTGGGGCATCCACCGCAAGGCGCCGAACTTCGACCAGCTCGAGGGCCGCACCGAGATGCTGGAGACCGGCATCAAGGTCATCGACCTGCTCACCCCGTACGTGCAGGGCGGCAAGATCGGCCTGTTCGGCGGCGCCGGCGTGGGCAAGACGGTGCTCATCCAGGAGATGATCACTCGCGTCGCGAAGAACTTCGGCGGCACGTCGGTGTTCGCCGGGGTGGGCGAGCGCACCCGCGAGGGCAACGACCTCATCACGGAGATGACCGAGTCGGGCGTCATCAACGACACCGCGCTGGTGTTCGGGCAGATGGACGAGCCGCCGGGCACCCGTATGCGGGTCGGTCTGTCGGCGCTCACGATGGCGGAGTACTTCCGCGACGAGCAGAACCAGGACGTGCTGCTCTTCATCGACAACATCTTCCGGTTCACGCAGGCCGGTTCCGAGGTCTCGACGCTGCTCGGCCGCATGCCCTCCGCGGTGGGCTACCAGCCGACGCTGGCCGACGAGATGGGCGAGCTGCAGGAGCGGATCACCTCCACCCGCGGCCGGTCGATCACCTCGATGCAGGCGATCTACGTGCCCGCCGACGACTACACTGACCCGGCGCCGGCCACCACGTTCGCCCACCTCGACGCGACGACGGAGCTGTCCCGGCCGATCTCCCAGAAGGGGATCTACCCGGCGGTGGACCCGCTCACGTCGACCTCGCGGATCCTGGCCCCGCAGTACATCGGCGACGAGCACTTCCGGGTGGCCAACGAGGTCAAGCGGATCCTGCAGAAGTACAACGACCTGCAGGACATCATCGCCATCCTCGGCATCGACGAGCTGTCAGAGGAAGACCGCCAGCTGGTCGGCCGAGCCCGGCGCATCGAGCGCTTCCTGTCGCAGAACCTCTTGGTCGCCGAGCAGTTCACCAACCAGCCGGGTTCGACGGTCCCGGTCAAGGAGACCCTCGAGGCGTTCGACAAGATCGCCAAGGGTGAGTTCGACGACGTGCCGGAGCAGGCGTTCTTCCTCTGCGGCGGCCTCGAGGACCTGGACCGCAACCGCAAGAAGCTGCAGGGCTGAGTAGAACGGGTTTTGGTCACATGGCGGACATGCACGTGGAGCTCGTCGCGGTCGAGCGGCGGCTCTGGTCGGGCGAGGCGAACTTCGTGCTCGCCCGCACCACCGTGGGCGACATCGGCGTGCTGCCCGGTCATGAGCCCACGCTCGCGCAGATGGAGGACGCCGGCGTGGTGCGGATCGACGCCACGGACGGCACGCAGCTGACGGTCGCGGTGCACGGAGGGTTCCTGTCGATCACCCCCGAGGGCGTGACCGTGCTGGCCGAGTTCGCCGAGCTGGCCGAGGACATCGACGTCGCCCGGGCGCGCAAGGCGCTCGAGCGTGCCGACTCCGAGGATCCCGAGGGCGTCGCGGCGGCGAAACGGGCTCAGGCGCGGCTCAGAGCCGCCGGCGAGGCCGAGTAGGAAGGGCTGGCTGCCGGCGATGGGAGAAACGGAGCTCGTCGCCGGCTTGCTGCTTGCCCTCTGTCTCCTGCTCGCGATCTGTCTGGTCGTACGACGAGTGCGGCTGATCCGGGGCGGCGGCGTGGACGTGAGTCTGCGCCGCCGCCCTGCCGTTTCGCGGGGGCCGGACAGCGGCTCGGGCTGGCAGTCAGGAGTAGGCCGCTACCGCGGCGACGACCTGGCCTGGTTCCGGCTCACCAGCCTCTGGCCCGGCCCCACCATGGTGGTGGACCGGACGGTGCTGGAGATCGTGGACCGCCGGATCCCCACGGAGGCCGAGTCCGTCACGCTGCCCACCGCGGGCGTGGTGCTCCGGTGCCGCACGCCGGCGGGCGCCCTGGAGCTGGCGATGGCCCCGGGTGTGCTGACGGGCTTCCTCGCGTGGCTGGAGGCCACCCCACCGGGTCGCACGGGCTACCGCCAAGCTTCCTGACGGGTCGACGGGTCGACGGGTCAGCCGGCGTCGGGGCCGCCCGGCCGCCACAGGACGTCGCCACCCGGGTTCGCTGCCCGGCCCAGGATGAACAGCAGGTCCGAGAGCCGGTTGAGGTACTGGGCCGTCAGGGGGTTCGTGCGCTCGGCGTCGACGTCCAGCACGGCCCAGACGGAGCGCTCGGCGCGACGCGCGACCGTCCGCGCCACGTGCAGGTACGCGGCGCCGGGCGTCCCGCCCGGGAGGATGAACGAGTCGAGCTTCGGCAGGCCCTCGTTGAACTCGTCACACCAGCCCTCGAGCCGCGTCACGTAGTCGTTGGTCACCCGCAGCGGCGGGTACTGAGGCTCCTTCCCGCCCACCCTCTCCGTGATCGGGTTGCACAGGTCCGCACCCACGTCGAACAGGTCGTTCTGCACCTGGCGGAGCGGCACGAGCACCTCGTCCGCGAGGGCTCCGACGGTGACGGCCACGCCGATCGCGGCGTTGCACTCGTCGGTGTCGGCGTAGGCCGCGAGCCGGACGTCGGTCTTGCGGACGCGGGTGAAGTCGCCGAGCGCGGTGGTGCCGTCGTCGCCGGTCTTGGTGTAGATCCTCGTCAGGTGCACGGCCATGTCTCGACGGTAGAGGTGCTCCGGACGGAATGGGTGCCCAGGACCGTGTCGAGCACAGACGGTATCCGGCCGGGCCGGGTCCGGAGCCGGACGCTAGCGTCGTCGGCCGTGGTGGAGCATTTCGCGGTACGAGGCGGTGCCCGGCTCGTCGGGTCCGTCGACGTGGTGGGCGCCAAGAACAGCGTCCTCAAGCTCATGGCGGCGGCACTCCTCGCCGAGGGCACGACGACGATCACGAACTGCCCTGAGATCCTCGACGTGCCGCTGATGGCCGACGTGCTGCGCAGCCTCGGCTGCACTGTGGCCGTCGACCACGACACGGTGACGATCGACGTCCCCGCCGAGCCGGGGGCGCAGGCCGACTACCGGTCGGTGTCGAAGCTGCGGGCGTCGGTGTGCGTGCTCGGGCCGCTGGTGGCGCGGTGCCGACGGGCGGTCGTCCCCCTGCCCGGCGGCGACGCGATCGGCTCGCGGCCGCTCGACATGCACCAGGCCGGGCTGCGCAAGCTCGGGGCGACGACCGAGATCGAGCACGGCAGGGTCGTCGCGGAGGCGGGGGACCTGCACGGGGCGCAGATCTGGCTCGACTTCCCCAGCGTCGGCGCCACCGAGAACATCCTCATGGCCGCCGTGCTCGCCGAGGGCACCACGGTGATCGACAACGCGGCCCGCGAGCCCGAGATCGTCGACCTGTGCACGATGCTCCAGCAGATGGGCGCCAAGATCGAGGGCGTCGGGAGCTCGACGCTGACTGTGCACGGTGTCACCAGCCTGCAGCCCACCGAGCACCGCGTGATCGGTGACCGCATCGTGGGCGCCACGTGGGCGTTCGCCGCGGCGATGACGCAGGGGACGGTCGCCGTCCGCGGCGTCGACCCGCACCACCTCGACCTGGTGCTCGACAAGCTGCGCACGGCCGGCGCGGACGTCACCGTCGGCCTGGAGGAGTTCACGGTCGCGATGTCCGGCCGGGCCCGGGCCGTCGACTTCGTCACGCTGCCCTACCCGGGGTTCGCCACGGACCTGCAGCCGATGGCGATCGCGCTGGCCGCGGTGGCCGACGGCACGTCGATGATCACCGAGAACGTGTTCGAGGCCCGCTTCCGGTTCGTCGACGAGATGATGCGCCTGGGTGCGGACGCGCGGACGGACGGGCACCACGCGGTCGTCCGCGGCGTCGAGCGCCTGTCGAGCGCGCCGGTGTGGGCCAGCGACATCCGCGCAGGCGCCGGACTGGTGCTGGCCGGGCTGTGCGCGGACGGCGAGACCGAGGTGTGGGACGTCGCGCACATCGACCGTGGCTACCCGCGCTTCGTCGAGAACCTGCGCGCCCTGGGCGCGGACATCGAGCGGGTGGCCGCAGACCCCGTTCGCTGATCGGACGGGGGCACGAGACCGGGGCCTTTCGGTCGGCGGGACGGATCGGCTCAAGTCCCCCGGTCTCGTGCCTCCGGTTGGGAAGTGTCCAGTTCGGGAATCACCCGCTCGGGCGATGCCCCTTTGCTCAACGAGGAGGACTGGACCGATGACGGACGCTGCCGGAACAGCACGACAGGTGGCCAAGAGCCGGCCGGTGAAGGTCGGCGCGCGCATCGGCCTCGTGGCCTACGGGATCACGTATCTGCTCATCGCCTGGCTCGCCCTGCAGGTGGCGTTCGGCTCGAGCGGGGAGCAGACGGACCAGAACGGTGCGTTCCAGACGATCGCCAGCGAACCGTTCGGGCAGGTCCTGCTGTGGATCCTCGTCGTCGGGTTCGTCGCGGTCGCCCTGTGGCGCCTCGAGCAGGCGGTCTTCGCCACGGCCGGCGTCCAGGACCAGAAGGAGCAGATCAAGAAGCGGGTCGAGGCCGGGGCCCGGGCCGCCGTCTTCATCGGGTTGGCGATCATCGCCGCCCGGACCGCGATGGGTGCCGGTGAGCAGGGCACCGGGCAGGAAGCCGCCGGGGGTGTGCTGGGCTGGCCGGGCGGGCAGTTCCTCGTCGGCGCGGTCGGGCTGGTGCTCATCGCCATCGCGGTGGTGAAGGCCAAGCACGGCTGGGAGAAGAAGTTCCTGGAGGACATGGACCTGCCGTCGGACCAGCACGCCCGGACGGTGGTCGAGCGGCTCGGGCAGGTCGGCTCCGTCGCGAAGGCCGTCGCGCTCGGCCTCATCGGTGTGCTGGTGGTGGTCGCGGCCGTGCAGTTCGACGCGTCCAAGGCGAACGGCCTCGACCCCGCGCTGAAGGGGTTGGCCGGCCAGCCGTTCGGGATGATCCTGCTGGCGATCGTGGCCGTCGGGCTCGCCGCCTACGGCGTGTTCTGCTTCTTCGACGCCAAGTACCACCGCGTCTGAGTCGTCGCGGTTCGGGTCCTAGCCGAGCGCACCCCTGCTGAGCACGACCCGGGCGGCCTTCAGGTCGTCCGGGAACACCAGGATGCGGTAGGCGGGCCCGTCGCGGCTCAGCGTGGCGCGGATGCCTGCGGCGGCGAGCCGACCCTGCAGCACCTCGGCCGCGATGGCGCCCGGCACCCGCGAGACCTCCTCCAGCAGGCCGAACGCGTCGGGGTCGTCGGGATCCGCCAACCGCGCCGTCGGCACCTGCCGGTCCGTCCCGAACGTCCACCGCAGTGCGACGACCACGACCGCCATCAGCAGCAGGCCACCGAGGATCACCCAGATCCGGGCTGACGCATCGGGCACCGACCCAGTCTCCGCCTCCTCGCGCAACGCCGCCATGCACGATGTGACCCACTTCAAAGGACGTCCGACTTGTGGGCGTGCGACCGTAGGATCAAGCGGCCAGCTGGTCCTCGAGGTGGAGGTGTCCGGTGCCGTACCCGACCGATCGTGAACGCGACCGACCCTGGGTCATCCGCACCTACGCCGGCCACTCGTCGGCCGCGAAGTCGAACGAGCTCTACCGCCGGAACCTGGCGAAGGGGCAGACCGGGCTGTCGGTGGCCTTCGACCTCCCGACGCAGACCGGCTACGACCCGGACGACGAGCTCGCCCGCGGCGAGGTCGGCAAGGTCGGGGTGCCGATCAGCCACCTCGGCGACATGCGGACGCTGTTCGACGGCATCCCGCTCGCCGGGGCGAACACGTCCATGACGATCAACGCGCCGGCGATGTGGCTGCTCGCGCTGTACGTGGCCGTCGCCGAGGAGCAGGGCGCGGACCGCGCGCAGCTGGCCGGGACGACGCAGAACGACATCGTCAAGGAGTACCTGTCGCGGGGCACCTACGTCTTCCCGCCCGCGCCCAGCATGCGGTTGATCACCGACATGATCGCCTGGTCGTACACCAACATCCCGAAGTGGAACCCGATCAACATCTGCAGCTACCACCTGCAGGAGGCCGGGGCGACCCCCGCGCAGGAGCTGGCCTACTCGCTGTCGACGGCGATCGCGGTGCTCGACTCCGTGCGCGACTCCGGCCAGGTCCCCGCCGCGGAGTTCGGCCGGGTCGTCGGGCGCATCTCGTTCTTCGTCAACGCCGGGCTCCGGTTCGTCGAGGAGATGTGCAAGATGCGGGCCCTCGCCCAGCTCTGGGACGAGATCACGCGCGAGCGCTACGGCATCACGGACGCGAAGACGCGCAGGCTGCGCTACGGCGTGCAGGTCAACTCGCTGGGCCTGACCGAGGCGCAGCCGGAGAACAACGTCCAGCGCATCGTGCTGGAGATGCTCGCGGTGACGCTCTCCCGGGACGCCCGCGCCCGCGCCGTCCAGCTGCCCGCCTGGAACGAGGCGCTGGGCCTGCCGCGGCCATGGGACCAGCAGTGGGCGCTGCGGATGCAGCAGGTGCTGGCCTTCGAGACCGACCTCCTGGAGTACGAAGACCTCTTCGACGGCAGCCGCGTCGTCGAGGCCAAGGTCGCCGATCTGGTCGAGGGCGCACGCGTGGAGATCGACCGCGTCCAGGAGATGGGCGGGGCGGTCGCGGCCGTGGAGTCCGGCTACATGAAGGGCGAGCTGGTGCGCTCGCTGGCGGCGCGGCGGCGGCGGATCGAGTCGGGCGACGACGTCGTCGTCGGGGTGAACCGGTTCGAGACCACCGAACCCAGCCCGCTACAGGCCGACGGGGCCGGCGCGATCGAGGTCGTCGACCCGGCGATGGAGTACGCCGCGGTCGAGGCGATCCGGGTGTGGCGGGCCGGGCGCGACGCGGCCACGGTGGCGGTGGCGCTGGACGACCTGCGCGACGCCGCCCTGAAGGATTCCATGGGGACCGACGCGAACCTCATGGAGGCGTCGATCGCCTGCGCGAAGGCCGGAGTGACGACGGGCGAGTGGACCGGGGCGCTACGCGAGGTGTTCGGCGAGTTCCGGGCGCCCACGGGCGTCGCCGCGGCGGTCGCGAGCGAGGCGGTGGGGGAGATCGCGACGGTGCGGGCACGGGTCCGCGCGACCGGCGACGAGCTGCACCAGCGGTTGCGCATGCTGGTCGGCAAGCCCGGTCTCGACGGGCACTCCAACGGGGCCGAGCAGGTGGCCGTGCGCGCCCGCGACGTCGGATTCGAGGTCATCTACCAGGGCATCCGACTCACCCCGGCGCAGATCGTGGCCGCCGCGGTGCAGGAGGGCGTGCACGTCGTCGGCCTCTCGATCCTGTCCGGATCGCACCTCGAGGTCGTCCCCGCGGTGGTCGAGGGGCTGCGCGCTGCGGGCGTCGACGACGTCCCGGTGGTCGTGGGCGGGATCATCCCGCCCGACGACGCCGCCGCCCTGCGCGAGCGCGGGGTGGCCGCGGTGTTCACGCCGAAGGACTACCAGCTCACCGGGATGATGGACGAGATCGTGACGCTGGTCCGCGCCGCCCAGGGGCTCTAGCCTTAACGCTGCGTGTCGTTGCACAGCTGCCGGTGTTCCCCTATGTTGCCGCTTCCGCGGCAGGACGGCAGGTGTCCGGCGCGCGCCGGCAGGAGGGTGTCGTGACGGCAGAGCCACCACCGACGCTGGTGGTGCGTGGCCTGACCAAACGGTTCGGGGGCGTCACGGCGCTGTCGGAGGTCGACCTCGAGGTCGGGCGCGGCGAGGTCGTCGCGATCGTCGGCGAGAACGGGGCCGGCAAGTCGACGGTCGTGAACGTGCTGTCCGGCATGTGCCGGGCCGACGGGGGGACCATCCTCCTCGACGACGTCCGCGTGCGGATCGACAGCCCGGGCCGGGCCCACTCACTCGGCATCTCCACGGTGTTCCAGGGCCTCGCGCTGTGCGAGAACCTCGACGTGGTCAAGAACCTGTTCCTCGGCCGGGAGATCGGGTCGTTCTGGATGGACGAGTCGACGATGGAACGGCAGTCGACGCAGTTGCTGCGGCAGATCTTCTCGACGGTCTCGCGCGTCCGCGACCGGGTCGGCGACCTGTCGGGCGGCCAGCGGCAGACCGTCGCCATCGCCCGGACGCTGCTCGGCAACCCGTCGATCGTGATCCTGGACGAGCCGACCGCCGCGCTGGGGACGACTCAGCGGATGCAGGTGCTCGACCAGATCACCCAGCTCCGGGCCCGTGGCCTGGGCGTCATCATGATCTCACACAACCTGGACGACGTCGGTGCGGTCGCCGACCGCGTCGTCGTGTTGCGCCACGGCCGCAACAACGGCGTCTTCCAGGTCGCCTCCACGACCGCGGAGCAGGTCCACCACGCGATGACCGGAGCCGTGCCGACCCGCAGCCTCTTCGGGCAGGGCCGCTCCCGCGGCCGACACCAGGCGGGCTGACCGTGCACCCGGCGGTGCGCCGCGGTCACTCCGGGCCCGGATGAGCTCGTGGCCGGTTGGATGGCGCACAAGCAGCCGGGGACGTCGCCCGAACACCGGCGGGCGGCGGCCGGCCTCGCAGAGCGGCACGCGACGGCGGTCGAGCACTACCTCGCCGGGCGGGCGGACACCGCCCTGCCGCTGCTCGAACAGATCGTGTTCGGCTGCCGGGCGGTGCTGGGGGAGCGGCACCGCGACACGCTGACCGTCGAGGGCAACCTCGCGGTCGTCTACCTGCGCGCGGGCCACGACGACGACGGGTTCGCCGTCCTCGAGGAGGCGTGTGCGGCCCGCGAGCACGAGTTCGGCGCCGACGACGTGCGCACCCTGACGGCGCTGGAGTGCCTGGCCGCCGCCCACCGCATGCGGGGCGACACTGGCGAGGCGATCCGGATCGGCGAGGGTGTCGTCGCGGCCCGCGAGCGGGTGCTCGGAGCGGCCCATCCCGACACGCTCGTCTCGCGGCTGGGGGTCGGGCTGGCCTTCGCCGAGGCCCACGCGGTACCCCGGGCGATCGCGGTCCTGGCGGCGGCGCTCGCGGACGCCGACGCGGCGCACGGGGGCGCGTACCGGCACACGATCGAGATCCGGGCCGCGTTGGCGTGCTGCCACGCCCTCAACGGCGAGCTCGCCGTGGCGGCGGAGGGATACGACCGGGCGATCGCCGATGCGTCCGCGGCCTTCGGCCCTGGCCATCCCGACACCGAGACGTTGCGGGAGGAGCGCCGCGACCTGTTCTGCGTGCCGTCGCCGCGAGCGCCCTCGGACTGACCCGGCCCGGGTTCAGGCTTCGGGGCGCTCCTCAGCCAGCTCGTCGTCGCGGTCGGCGCCGCGGCGGCGGAACAGCGAGAAACCCGGAACGCCCTGGATCGCCAACCGGACGTCCTTGAGCACCTCGAGGAGCTCGTGCACGTCAGGACCGACCCGGTCCAGCGTCGCGAGGATCGGCATGATGTCGGTCTCCATGTGCTCGGTGAACACCGGCACCTGGTCGACAAGCCGGATCAGCGCCTGGACCTCCTCCTGCGAGAACTCGTCGACGAACTGGCGCAGCATCGGGGCGCCGCGCTCCGCGATCGGCTGGAAGACGTCGAGCAGTGCCTTCGCGCCCGCGCTCGTGGCGCCCACCGACTCCAGGAGCGCCTCGGCGGCACCGGTCACCGGGATGATCCGCTCGACGACCTGGTCCGCGTGATCGGCCACCTTTCCGGCGTGGTCGGCCACGCTCCCGGCCTGGTCGGCGACGCCCGCGGCCGCCTCGGCCACCTCGGCCGCCCGCGCGGCGACCTGGTCGACCCGGTCGACGGCGGCTTCCACGCGGTCCAGGGTGTCGTCCACCCGTCGCACCACGCGCTCGGCCTCGTCGACCAGCGCGGCGACGCGTGCGGGCAGGTCGGCGACGACCTGCACGGCCTCGTCGGTCCACCCCAGCACCGAGCGAACGGCGGAGGCGAGATCGGAGGGGGAGCGGAGCAGACCGCCGAGGCTCAGGGGCACCCCTGGATCTTCGCCCACCGAGCGGGCACTGCGCACGTGCGGACGGTTCGGGTCAGGAGCCGTTCGCGCGGTCGTGGAGCTGCAGGAGGAGGTAGGCCGCGAGGCTCTGGGAGTCGGCGAGCTCTCCCGAGCGGGCCATGTCCTCGAACTCGGCGACGGCGAACCACGCGGTGCGCATGTCCTGCTCGGACTGCTCGCGCTCGGTCGGTCCCTCGGTGAGCTCGCTCGCGAGGAAGACGTGGCCGCGCTGGCTGGACATCCCGGGCGCCACCTCGAGGAATCCGATGCGTTCCATCCGTCCGGCGATCAGCCCCGTCTCCTCACGCAGCTCCCGGACCGCGAGGTCGGCGGGGTCGACGTCGGCCCGCTCGGGTGCGGTTCCGGCCGGGAACTCCCAGCGGCGGCGCCCGACCGGGTAGCGGAACTGCTCGACGAGGTGCAGCCGGTCGCCGTCGCGGGGGATGACCAGGGCGTAGGTGGGCTTGTCGACCACGCCGTAGATGCTCTCGGTGCCGTCGGAGAGCCGGATCCCGTCTTCGCGCACGGTCATCCAGGAGTTGGCGTAGACCTGGCGGCTGGTGAGCGTCTGCACCTACACACCGTGCCGGGTCCGGTTCCGGGGTGCACCCGCGGGGTTGACTACCGTGTCGCCGTGCGCCTCGTCATCGCCCGCTGCCAGGTCGACTACGTCGGGCGCCTCACCGCCCACCTGCCGATGGCCCCGCGCCTGCTGCTCGTCAAGGCCGACGGGTCGGTGTCCGTGCACGCGGACGACCGCGCCTACAAGCCCCTGAACTGGATGAGCCCGCCTTGCTGGCTGGAGGAGCAGCCGGGCGTGTGGACGGTGCGCAACAAGGCCGACGAGTCGCTGGTGATCACCATCGACGAGGTGCTGCACGACACCAGCCACGAGCTGGGCGTCGACCCCGGCCTGGTCAAGGACGGCGTCGAGGCGCACCTGCAGGAGCTGCTGGCGGCCCATCCGACGAGCCTGGGCGACGGGTTCACGCTGGTGCGCCGGGAGTACATGACGGCGATCGGCCCGGTGGACCTGCTGTGCCGCGACGCCACGGGGGCGACCGTGGCCGTGGAGGTGAAGCGGCGCGGCGAGATCGACGGGGTCGAGCAGCTGACGCGCTACCTGGAGCTGCTCGGCCGCGACCCGCTGCTGACGCCCGTCACCGGGGTCTTCGCCGCTCAGCAGATCAAGCCGCAGGCCCGCACGCTGGCGCAGGACCGGGGGATCCGGTGCGTGGTGGTCGACTACGACGCGCTGCGCGGCCGCCAGAGCACCGACCTGCGCCTGTTCTAGCACCTCGCGCGGTGTCCGGGGCCGCGCGACGTCCGGAACCCGTGCAGCGCCCGGGAGGGCGCGGGGGGTCGGGAAGAATGGGGGCATGCCCCGCTCGAACCGGCCCCGGCGGACCGACCACGTGCCGCTGCGGTCCGTCGGCCTCGTCCGGGGCGAGTCCGGGCCGGACGGCGACTGGGTGGTGCGGTCGGTGCCCGGGGCGTCGTCGACGAAGGACTACCGCTGCCCGGGCTGCAACCAGCTCATCGTGGCGGGCACGGGCCACCTCGTGACGTGGCCCGCCGGTGACCACGGGTCCGTGGCCGACCGGCGGCACTGGCACAACGCGTGCTGGCAGCACCGGCTGCGGCGCAGGCCGGGTGGCAGGCGACGCTGACCGTCGCTCTAGCGGCGGGTGCCGCTGTTCTGGCGCTTGCGCCGGCGCTGCGTCGGGCGCCGGATCTCTCCCGACTCGGAGCGCTCGGAGACGGTCTCCGCGGCCTCCGCCGCCTCGCCGACCGAGGACCCGTTCGCGCTGGCGTCGTCTCCCATGCGTGGTCCGGGCACGTCCGGCGGGCTGTCGTCCGCCGCCGCGTCCAGCACCAGGGTTTCCGATCGGACGGCAGGCAGGGGCCGGGTGACCGGCTCGGGCGTCGAGGCCTCGACCCCGCGAGCCGGGGGTGCGGCCCGGACGGCCGGTGTGGCGGGGGCATCCGTCGGCGACTGGGGCGCGAGATCGTCGAGCGCCGTGCCGAGCTGCGCCTGCGTGCCCCGCAGCTGCGCGGCGATGCGTCCTCGCAGGTCGGCGAGCTCGGCCACCCGGGCCTGGGCCTCGGCGATCATCCGGCGGGCGGTCTCCTCAGCCGCGGCGATCCCGGCCCGCGCCCGCCGGGTGGCCTCGTCCTTGCTGTGCTGCACCCACTGCTCGGTGCGCACCCGCTCGGCCTGGATCGCCGTCAGCGCCTCGGCGCGGCGCTGGTCCATCGCGATGGAGAAGTCTTCTTCGACCGTGGCGCGCCGGCGCTCCGACTCCGCCCACGCCGACGTGCGCTCCTGCTCGGCGCTTGCGTTGGCCAGTGCGATCGCGCGTGCGGCGGTGTCGCGCTCCACGGCGATCGACTCACGGTCCGCCGCCGCGGCCGCCTCGGCCTCGGCCCGGTGCTTCGCGGCTCCGGCGAGAGTGGTCTCCGCCTCCGCACGGGCACGGCCAAGGATGTCGGCGGCCTCCCGCCGGGCCCCTTCCGTGATCTGCCCGACCGAACGCTCCGCGTCGCCGATCCGGCGGGCGACCTCCTCGTCCGCGCGCCGCAGCATGTCGGCGACCTCGTCCTCGGCCAGCCGCAGCATCGTGCGCATGCGCTCGCTCATGCCCTGCACGTCCGACGGGCGTGCGGCCATCGTCCGGACCTGGGTCCGCAACCGGTCCGCCCGCAGCCGCGCCTCGTCGAGATCGCGGCCGAGCTGCGCGGCCTGGTCGACCGCCGCGTCGCGGTCGGCGACGAGAATGCGGATCTCCGCGTCCATCCGGCGCAGGTGCGCGTCGACCTGGTGCGGGTCGTATCCCCGACGCCCCACCGTGAACACGCCGTCGGACGGGGGTGCGACGGGTTCGGGCATGCGCATCACCGTACCGGCCGGACCCGGCCGCGGCCGGAGCGATACTCAGCGCGATCGGTCACTGTCACCCGGGCGGGGAGCGTCGGCGTTCCCCGCCCGGGGACGCTCATCTTCTAAACCCCGCGGAAGAGGTTGATCTCCGCGATGTGGCGCTCCCGCCGCTCGTGGTCGACGACCCCGAGGCCCTCTTCGGGAGACAGCGCCAGCACGCCGACCTTGCCCTGGTGGGCGTTGGTGTGGACGTCGAGCGCGGCCTGCCCGGTCTCGTCGAGCGGGTAGACCTTCGACAGCGTGGGGTGGATCAGGCCCTTGGCGATCAGCCGGTTCGCCTCCCACGCCTCACGGTAGTTCGCGAAGTGCGAGCCGATGATCCGCTTGAGGTTCATCCAGAGGTAGCGGTTGTCGAACTCGTGCATGAACCCGCTCGTGGAGGCGCAGGTGGCGATGGTGCCGCCCTTACGCGCGACGTACACGCTCGCGCCGAAGGTCTCCCGGCCCGGGTGCTCGAAGACGATGTCGGGGTCGTCGCCGCCGGTCAGCTCGCGGATCTTCGCGCCGAACCGCTTCCACTCGCGCGGGTCCTGCGTGTGCTCGTCGCGCCAGAACTTGTAGCCCTCGGCGCTGCGGTCGATGACGCACTCGGCGCCCATCCGGTGAACGATCTCGGCCTTCTCGGGCGAGGAGACGACGCACACGGGGGTGGCGCCGCCGTTGAGCGCGAACTGGGTGGCGTACGAGCCCAGACCGCCCGACGCACCCCAGATGAGCACGGTGTCGCCCTGCTTCATGCCGGCGCCGTTGCGCGAGACGAGCTGCCGGTAGGCGGTGGAATTGACCAGCCCGGGGCTGGCGGCCTCCTCCCAGGTGAGGTGCGCCGGCATCGGCATGAGCTGGTTCGACTTCACCAGCGCGAGCTCGGCCAGGCCGCCGAAGTTCGTCTCGAAGCCCCAGATGCGCTGCTCGGGGTCCATCATCGTGTCGGCGTGCCCGTCCGGGCTCTCGAGCTCGACCGAGAGACAGTGCGCGACGACCCGGTCGCCCGCCTTCCAGGCGTTGACGCCCGGCCCCGTCCGCAGCACGACGCCGGCGAGGTCCGAACCGACGACGTGGTACGGCAGGTCGTGCCGCTTGGCCAGCGGGGACAGCCGGCCGTAGCGCTTGAGGAAGCTGAAGGTCGAGATCGGCTCGAAGATCGACGTCCAGACCGTGTTGTAGTTGATGGCGCTGGCCATCACCGCGATGATCGCCTCGCCGGGGCCCAGCTCGGGCGTCGCGACGTCGTCGACGTGCAGGCTCTTGCGCGGGTCCTTCTCCCACGAGGGAATCCCCGCGAACATCTCCGCCTCGTCCGCGTGCACCGTCACCCCCCGGTAGTGATCGGGGATGTCGAGCGCTCCGACGGCGTCGTACTGCTCGGCGAGAATGGCGTCGAGGATTTCCTGCACGGCTGGCCTCCGCTGGCTGAAGTCGTGACCCGGTATGCTTGGTACACCAAGCTACTGATCAGTATCGTAACCGGGCTGGGCGCTTCCACCGATGTCTGCGGCGGTACTGTGACCCATGCCACGCGGTGTGCTCCGTGGGTGAAAGAGCAGCACCGGTGATGGCGACGTTAAGAATGTCGCGCAGCGCGACACTATGTGTGCCGCACCTACATTCCCGGTCATTGCTGTGTGGTACCTGGTCGTCGGGTGAGGTCCGGGCTCAGTGCCCGGCCGCTGCGGCCGGCTCGACGAGCTCGACCAGCACGCCCCCGGCGTCGCGCGGGTGGACGAAGTTGATCCGCGAGCCCGCGGTCCCCCGGCGCGGCGCGTCGTAGAGCAGACGCACCCCCTTGTCGCGCAGCGCGGCGCACGCCGCGTCGATATCGGCGACGCGGTAGGCCATCTGCTGGATGCCGGGCCCGTTGCGGTCGATGAACTTCCCGATCGGCGAGTCGGGGCGCAGCGGTGCCAGCAACTGGACGGCCGCGCCCGTGTCGCCGGGAGCCGACAGCATCGCCTCGCGGACGCCCTGCTCCTCGTTGGTCTCGGTGTGCGTCGCCACGAGACCGAACGTGTCGGCGTACCAGGCGATCGCCTCGTCGAGATCGGCGACCGCGATGCCCACGTGGTCGACGCCGGTCACGAGGGCGCCCAACGATGAGGTCGTCATGTCCGGAATGTAAGCGGGAGATTGCGCGGTGCCGTGTGGGACGGGTCACGTCACCTCGCGAGTCGGCACGTTCGTCAGGCTGAAAGGCGGATTTCGCCACATCTGCGGTGCCCGCTTCGGCAGGTATGGTCCGGCCGTGAGTCGCCCCCAGGACGTCGCGGACCTGGTCGCGCGCGCCCGGCAGGGGGAGCACCGCGCGGTCGCGCGGTTGATCTCGCTCGTCGAGACCGACAGCGCGGCCGGCCGTGCGCTGCTGCGTGACGTGGCGGCCCGGCTCGCGCCGTACACCGGGCGTGCCCACGTGGTGGGCCTGACGGGCCCCCCGGGCGTGGGCAAGTCGACGTCGACCTCTGCGCTGGTCACCGCACTGCGGCGGCGCGGTCGTCGGGTGGGGGTGATCGCCGTCGACCCCTCGTCGCCGTTCTCCGGGGGCGCGCTGCTCGGCGACCGGGTGCGGATGGGCGAGCACGCGACGGACGAGGGGGTGTTCATCCGCTCCATGGCCAGCCGCGGGCACCTGGGCGGACTGGCCTGGTCCACCCCGCAGGCACTGCGGGTGCTCGACGCCGCGGGGTGCGACGTGGTGCTCGTGGAGACCGTCGGCGTCGGGCAGTCCGAGGTCGAGGTGGTCGCGCTGGCCGACACCACGGTGGTGCTACTCGCACCGGGGATGGGTGACGGCGTGCAGGCGGCGAAGGCCGGGATCCTCGAGGTGGCCGACATCCTCGCGGTGAACAAGGCGGACCGCGACGGCGCCCGGCGGACCGTGCGCGACCTCGAGTACGCGATCGCGATGTCCGAGGGCGGCAGGGAGCACGGCACGGGGTGGACGCGACCCGTCGTGTCGACGGTCGCGGTGCGGGGCGAGGGCGTCGACGACCTCGTGGCCGCCCTCGACGCGCACCGGGTGTGGCTCGACGAGACCGGTGCGCGGGCCGTTCGCAGGCGAGCGCGGGCGGCCGCCGAGGTCGAGGCGATCGCGCTGGAGCAGGTGCGGGTCCGGATCGGCGACGTCCGTGGCGCCGGTGCGCTGCCCGGGCTCGCCGACCGCGTGGCGGCGGGCGAGCTGGATCCCTACCGCGCCGCCGACGCGCTGCTGGAGACCGCACTCCCGGCGGAGAGTCCGTGACCGTCGAGGCGGCGCAGCACGCGCCGTGAGCCGATGCGGGTGGCGAGTTCGCGCGCAGCCCGCGCATGCGGGGCGGCCTCGTCGCCGCGGCCGGCGGCGGTGAGGGCGAGCGCGAGGTCGGCGTGCGTCGCCGCCCGCTCGCGGGCCGAGGGCGACCCGTCCGTCAGCGAGCCGGCCAGGTGGTCGATCGCCGCGTCGTCGTGAAGCAGCGCGAGGGCGCGGCCGCGCCGGTGGCGGAGGTCGGGCGACGGCCCGGCCAGTTCGACCGCAAGGCCGACGAGCGCGTGCGCGACATCCACTGCGGCCGTCACCTGCTCGATGGGCGGCTCGTGGGTGAGTGCCCGGTACGCGCCGTCGGCGTCGCCTGCGGCGGCGCGGACGAGCGCCACGGTGGCGCCGAGCAGGAAACCGGCAGGATCCGGGATCTCGCCGGCCCGGTCCGCGGGCACCGGGTCGAGGGCGTTCTCCAGCACCGCGAGCGCGTCGCCGGGCGCGCCGACCTCGACCAGGGCGTCGGCGTGCCCGACCGCCGCCTCGACCGCGACGCTCACCGACCCCGCCGCGTGGGCGGCCTCGGCGGCGCGGGTGAACCGCGCGACGGCGGCCTCGGCGTCGCCCGTGTCGAGCGCCTGTGTGCCGGCCAGCAGACAGGCCCGGGCGAGCAGCACGGCGACGGGGCGGCGCCGGTCCGGATCGGGGATGTGTGGCAGAACGGCCTCGAGCTGCTCGACCAGCACGCGGACCGCATCTTCGGCACCGGCGGTGCCGAGCCGGTCGTCGAGCTGCCGTGCGGTGGTGAGCTGGGTGCGCCACAGGGCGATGACGTCGCCGTCGACCGCGGCAGCGGCCGCGAGCCGGGCGCGCAGGCGTTCGGCGGGGTCGGCCGGGCCGACCGACGCCGGGTCGGTGGGGGCCAGGTCGACGCCGGAGCCCGCATAGAGCTCACCGAGCAGGGCCCGGTAGGGCGTCTCCGGTGTCGCGTGGCCGTTCTCCCAGCGGGAGAGCTGCGTCTTGAGGCTGGCGGTGGACGCGACGGCGACGCCCCGCGTCGAGGCCAGCTCGGCCAGCGCCCGCGCGGCCTCGGTCTGTGACCAGCCCTGGACAGCCCGAGCGGCGCGCAGCGAGGTCGGTCGTCCGGCAGTCACGGATCCGAGAATGTCGGTGGCCGGCCGTACCGTCAACGGTGTTGAGGCAACAGGTCGTCAACACCGGCAGGGGAGAGCGGATGGACGCGACGACGTGCGGGGTGTGCGCCCTCGCGGGGGCGACGGGTGGTGCGCTGGTCGGGTTCGGGGCCCGGCGCGGTCGCCGACGGGCCGGCCGGGGCGACGGGCGCCTGAAGCGGCGAGTCGGGCGCATCTGGCCCGGGCCCCGCCGCGGCTCCCGGCGGCGGCACGGCCGATGAAGAGGTCAGTGCAGGCCGGCGGAGGCCTCGTCGTCGAGCAGGGCGTCGTCCGCCCCGTCGGGCCCCGGCTCGATCGAGAAATCGCCTGCGGCGTGGCGGACCCTGCTGAGCAGGCCGGTCAGCTCCGTCTCCTCCTCCGGGGTCAGGCCGGAGAGGCCGAAGTCGACGTCGGTCACCGCCTTGGTGGCGTCCTCGAGCGAAGCCCGGCCACCGTCGGTGATCTCCACGAGCGTGGCCCGCCGGTCCGTGGGATGGGGTACGCGGCGCACCAGGCCGTCGGCCTGCAGCCGGTCGACGATGTTGGTGACGCTCGTGGGATGCAGTTGCAGCCGTTCACCCATCACCCGCATGGGCAGGCGGCCATTCCGGGAGAAGCTCAACAGCACCAGTGCCTCGTATCGGGCGAAGGTGAGCCCGTGCGGGCGCAGGGCGCCGTCAACGGCCGAGAGCAGGATCTGCTGCACGCGCATCACGCTCGTCACCGCCGCCATGGTGCGCGACGGCCCGATTCGCTCGTCCCACAACGCCGCCGCGCGCAGGATGGGGTCGAACGGCAGGGGCTCCCGCGACGTCATGGCGGGCGACGCTAGCAGTGTCGTCCGCCACCATTTCGCCGACCGGCCTGCAACGTCGGCCGGCGGCGTCGGCGTCACGTCCGAAGTGGACGGTGATCGGCGGTGGCCAGCGGTCGCGTTCCGCGATCCGGCTGCGGCACGCTGGCCCGCATGCTTGTGGCATTCAGCGTGGCGCCCTCAGGGGGCGGAACGGACAGTGTCGGCGACGTGGTGGCCGAGGCGGTGCGGGTGGTCCGGGAGTCCGGCCTGCCGAACGAGACCACCTCGATGTTCACCACGATCGAGGCACCGACGTGGGACGAGGCGATGGAGGTGGTGAAGCGGGCGGTCGAGGCGGTCGCGGCCAGAGCGCCGCGGGTGAGTCTGGTGCTGAAGGCCGACATCCGGCCGGGGTGGACCGGCCAGTTGCAGGCGAAGGTCGAGCGGGTGGAGCAGGCGCTCGGCGGCACGACCGCCGACGACGGCTGACGGTGCGGCGGGGCCGGTGGCCGGCCCCGCCGGGCGTCGGACGCCGTCAGCGCATCGCGATGTTCAGGGTGAAGAAGAAGATGCCGATCAGGATCGCGGCCACGCCGAGGCCGATGGCGATCTTGCCCTTCTTGGCGGCGGTCGGGTGCTTGACGGCCATGGCGCCCGTGACGACGGCGGCCGTACCGACGATCCATCCGAGGATGGAGACGGGGCTGACGAGCAGGGCGATGACGCCGACGATCAGCGCCACCTTGCCGGTCGAGGGGTTCTCCTGGCGCGCGGTCTTCTTCCGCGCGTCGTCGAGGAGGCGGTCGGCGACGGTGTTGTCCGAGCTCATCGGATGTCCTTACTACGACGGGAAAGGGAAGCCGCGCGGGCGGCGGGTTTGCCGAGGACGTGTGAGGCACGGCCCCGGTCGACGTCGCGCACCGCGCACCCCTGCAACGAGCTGGCCGCGCGCCGGGGTGCTCCACCGGAACGGTGATCAACCCGTCCCCGGTCGGGTGGGTCCGGGCCGGGCCGGTTGCACCGGGTGACGGGGCGGGCCGGAGAAGCCGTCATCACGGCCGCCGGAGCGGCACTGGCCGTCCGGGCCGCCACGACCTACGGTCCGGTGGCGGGACCGGGGAGAACACCTGTCGGGATCGGAGAACACATGGCAGAGCAGGCGGCCGAGCATCGCGCCCGGCGGTTGTGGCGTGCGGTGGAGCCCTACCACGCGGTCGTCTACTTCGCCCCGGAGTCGCAGGCGGCATGCACGGACCTGGGCACGCGCGGGTACTGGATGAGCTACTTCGCGCTGCGGGCCGCGCCGCTGGGCGCGGCCCCGCCGGAGGTGATCGCGGCGCTGTTCTACGGCTTCGCCCCTCGGCTCGTGGCCCGCGCGGTGCCGGACACGTGGAAGGTGGCGTCGCCGGAGCGGTTCCTCGCCGTGCGTCTGGAGGCGGTCGACGCGGCGCTGCACCGGTTGCTCGGCGGCGACGTGCTGCGGTCGGCCGAGATGGCCGAGGCCGCCGATCTCGCCCGCGAGGCCGCGCTCGCCGCCCCGACGGCGGGGCGGGCGCTCGGCGCGGCGAACGCCGCCCTGCCCTGGCCGGAGCCGCCGCACCTCGTGTTGTGGCACGCCCAGACGGTGCTGCGCGAGCAGCGGGGCGACGGGCACGTCGCCGCCCTCCTCACCGCGGAGCTGGATCCCGTGGAGTCGCTGGCGTTGTTCGCCGCCGACATCGCGATGGACGGGGGCTGGATGCGCACCCGCCGGGGGTGGAGCGACGACGAGTGGGCGGCCGGGGTGGACCGGCTGGTCGACCGGGGCCTGCTGGGCGCCGACGCGACGCTGACCGCTCCGGGGCGGGCGGTGCGCGCCGCCGTCGAGGAGCGCACGGACACCCTCGCGGACGCCGCCGTCGCGGCGCTGGGCGACGCGCGCGCAGCGCGGCTGACCGAGCTGGTGGAGCCGGTCGTGCGGGCGATCGTGGCGGGCGACGGGTTCATGCGCGACAACCCGATGGGCCTTGCGCCTTTGCCGACGGTGACGACGCCCGCCTGAGCTCGTCGTGCCAGGATGGAACGCGTGTCGCGTCCCGATCCCCGCAAGGCGGCCCAGACCGCCGCGCTGTCCCGCGCCATGGCCGGCGCGGTCGATCTCGCCGCCGTGAAGGCCCGTTCCGAGGCAGCCGCCACACGTGCCTCGGCGCCGGCCACGGATGTCTCCGCCGCCACCGGGCAGTGGGTCATCGACGTCTCCGAGGAGACGTTCCAGGCAGAGGTGCTGGAGCGCTCGCTCGAGGTGCCGGTCGTCGTCGACCTGTGGGCGGAGTGGTGCGGCCCCTGCAAACAGCTCTCCCCGGTGCTGGAGCGCCTCGCCGCGGCCGGTCAGGGGACGTGGATCCTGGCCAAGGTCGATGTCGATGCGAACCCGCGGATCGCGCAGGCGTTCGGCGTGCAGTCGATCCCCCTGGTGGTCGCCGTCGTCGGCGGGCAGCCGCTGCAGCTGTTCAACGGCGTGCTGCCCGAGCCGCAGGTCCGCCAGACCATCGACTCGATGATCGAGCAGCTGCGCGACCGGATGCCGGGCATCGTCGCCGCGGAGAAGGCTGCGGCCGCCGCAGGTGAGGCTCCCGTCGAGGAGGAGCCGGACGATCCCCGCTTCACCGCGGCGGAAGACGCACTGGAGCTCGGCGACTACGCCGCGGCCGAGGCCGCCTACCAGGCGATCCTCGCCGCGGAGCCGGACAACGAGCAGGCCGCTGCGGCACTGTCGCAGGTCCGCTTCCTCGCCAGGGCGGAGAACGCCGATCCGTCGGCGATCGCGCGCGCCGACGCCGCGCCGGACGACCTCGACGCCCAGCTCGCGGCCGCCGACGCCGAGGTGGCGGTGGACCGGGTGGACGCCGCGTTCGCCCGGCTGGTTGCCGTCGTCGCGCGGACGGGGGGCGACGACCGCGACCGCGCGCGGCAGCACCTCGTGGGGCTGTTCGAACTGTTCCCGGTCGACGACCCGCGGGTCGCCACCGCCCGGCGAGCACTGGCGCGCGCCCTGTTCTGAGCCCGGGAAGAGCGGGCGGCGGCGTCGGATACCGTGGACGGTCGTGTCCGACGTCCGCCCGGCCCCTCGCGGTCGTCCCCGTGCCCGTGTCCGTCGTGGCCGCGTACGTCACCGTGTCGTGGCACTGCTCGTGCTCGCCTGCGTGGCCGGCGCCGTCGCGCTGCACCTCGCTTTCCCGCCGCCGCTCGTCGCCCTGCTGCCCTCGCCGGACATGCATGAGCTGCACCCCGACTTCGACACCTTCCGGGCGTCGGCCGTCGCGCTCACGCACGGCGGCGACATCTACGACACCCCGGCGAAGCTGCGGAACCTGAACCCGCCGGTGCTCGCCGTGCTGCTGGCACCGTTCGCGCTGCTCGACGCCCTGCCGGCCTACCGCCTCTTCGTCGTGCTCACCCTGATCATGGTGGTCGGTGCGGTCGTGGTGGTGGCCCGGGAGCTGCGGCTCACCGCCGGGCCGACGGCGGCCGTCGTGCTCGTCGTGCTCGCCTCGTCACCGCTGCACGGCACGCTGCTGCTCGGGCAGATCTACGGGCTGCTGCTGGTCGGGCTGGTCGCAGGATGGGTCGCCGAACGCCACGGTCACCCGCTGCTCGCCGCCGCGTGCTACGGCGTCACCGTGGCGCTCAAGCCGTCGCTCGCGCCGTTGCTGCTGCTCCCGCTGGTGCTGCGCCGATGGCGCCCGGCCGCCGCGGGGTTCGGCGGCGCGGCTGCGGCGTCACTGCTCGGCGTTCTGGTGGCCGGCCCGGCGAGCGGGCGGCAGTGGCTGCGGATCGGCCTCAGCGAGCCCGTGCCCGACACCGCGGACAACGCCTCGCTGCCCGGCCTGGCCGTCCGGCTCGGGCTGCCGTCGGCGGTGGGCACGGTGCTCGGCCTGGCTGTGCTGACCGGCACGCTGGCTGTGCTGTACCGGCGGCGCGGGCAGGTCGACCCCGCCGGCACCGCACCGTGGGCGGTGCTGGCCGCCGGCCTGCTGATGTCGCCGATCGCCTGGCACAACTACCTGATGCTGCTGTGGCCCGGCGTGCTGCTGTTCATCGCCCGCGGCATACCCACCCCGCACCGGCCAGGTCGCGCGGCGGTGCTGCTGGCCGTCGCCGTGGTGCCCGTGTCGTGGAACGCGCTGTGGCCGGCCGGAGAGTGGTGGGCGCTCCCCGGCCGGACCCTCTACTGCGTCGTGCTGCTCGCCTACTGGTGGGTGCTGCTCTCCGGAGCGTCGGGGTCGTCGTCGGCCGGTCGGGTGGCCGACGGCACCGAGAGGCGGGACGAGCCACCGACGGCCACGGCGCTCTCGGTGACGTCCGAGCCGGACACCGGCTCGTCGAGCACGGCCTCCGCGGCGCCCGGGGCCAGCTCCAGTGCCGGCGGCTCGTCTTCGGTCGCCGTGTCCGGCGGCACCTGATCCGCCTCACCGCCCAGCGGCGGGTACTCCACCTCCGGCACCTCGGGCGCGACCACGGGGGCGTCTGCACTGACGCCGGCCGACGGGGCCTCGTCGAGCAGTTCGGCGTGGTGCGCCACCGCCTCGGCCGAAGCCTCGTCCGAGAAGTGCGGCGCGTCGGCATCGGTGGCCGAGGGAATGGGCCCCGCGTCGACGTCGGTGTCGGTCGCGGGCACGGGCGGTGCCTCGTCGTCGTCGACCGCGTAGGCCAGGTCGACGTCTTCGCCGACGGCCCCGTTGCCGCTGGTCAGCTCGGGTCTGTCGGTCAGCCCGGCGGGGGAGTCGGGAACGGTCACCGCCGGGGTGGTGTCGTCGACGACCTCCGGGGCGAACGGCGCCACCGGCGTGGTCTGCCCGATGTCGGCGGCCTGCTCGGCCCCGACCTCGTCCACCACCGACCGCTCGGGCGCCAGCCACAGCACACCCGACGGCGGCAGACGCAGCGCGGCCGAGGCCGGCCGCCCGTGCCACATCACCGGCTCGGCCTCGACCACCCCGAAGTTGCCGACGCCCGACCCGCCGTAGATCTCGGCGTCCGTGTTGAGCACCTCGCGCCAGCGCCCGGTGAAGGGCAGGCCGACGCGGTAGTCGTCGCGCGGGCCGCCGGAGAAGTTGGCGATGCAGGCGAGGACCGTCGGGTTGCCGTCGGCGTCGACGCCGTGCCGCAGGAAGCTCAGCACGTTCCCGGCGGCGTCGTTCGCGTCGATCCAGGAGAAGCCCTCGGGCGTGTTGTCGCGCGTGTAGAGCGCAGGCGAGTCCTTGTAGACCCGGTTGAGGTCGCCCATCAGCGTCTTGATGCCGCCGTGCAGCGGGTTGCCGAGCAGGTCCCAGTCCAGTGAGCGCTCCTCGGACCACTCGCGGGCCTGCCCGAACTCCTGGCCCATGAACAGCAGCTGCTTGCCCGGGTGCGCCCACATGTAGGCCAGCAGCGCGCGCACGTTCGCGGCCTTGTTCCAGGCGTCGCCGGGCATCCGCTCCCACAGTGAGCCCTTGCCGTGCACGACCTCGTCGTGGCTGATCGGCAGCACGAAGTTCTCGCTGAAGGCGTACATCAGCGAGAACGTCATCTGGTTGTGGTGGTAGCCCCGGTAGATCGGGTCCTTCCCGATGTAGCTGAGCGTGTCGTGCATCCAGCCCATGTTCCACTTGAACCCGAAGCCGAGTCCGCCGAGATGGGTGGGCCGGGTGACGCCCGGCCACGCCGTCGACTCCTCGGCGATGGTCGTCACGCCGGGGTGGTGGCGGTAGACGGTGGCGTTCATCTCCTGCAGGAACGCCACCGCGTCGAGGTTCTCGCGGCCGCCGTAGATGTTGGGCAGCCACTCGCCCTCGGAGCGCGAGTAGTCGAGGTAGAGCATCGAGG
This sequence comes from Pseudonocardia charpentierae, assembly GCF_031845345.1. NCBI lineage: Bacteria > Bacillati > Actinomycetota > Actinomycetes > Pseudonocardiales > Pseudonocardiaceae > Pseudonocardia > Pseudonocardia charpentierae. Next base: position 104,283 of record NZ_JAVREJ010000011.1, read on the forward strand.
CGACGGCGTCGACCCGCAGGCCGTCGATGTGGAACGTCTCGATCCAGTACAGGGCGTTCGCGACGAGGAAGTTGCGCACCTCGCGTCGGCCGAAGTCGAAGACGTAGGTGCCCCAGTCGGGCTGCTCGCCGCGGCGGGGGTCGGCGTGCTCGTAGAGGGGGGTGCCGTCGAAGCGGGCCAGCGCCCACTCGTCCTTGGGGAAGTGCGCGGGCACCCAGTCGACGATCACGCCGTAGCCGGCCTGGTGCAGCGTGTCGACGAAGTACCGGAAGTCGTCCGGGGTGCCGAAGCGGGCCGTCGGCGCGTAGTACGAGGTGACCTGGTAGCCCCACGACCCGCCGAACGGGTGCTCGGCCACCGGCAGCAGCTCGACGTGGGTGAAACCGGTCTCGTCGAGGTACTCGACGAGCTGGTGGGCCATCTCCCGGTAGTCCAACCCCTGCCGCCACGACGCGAGGTGCACCTCGTAGACGCTCATCGGCTCGGCGTACGCCTTGCTCTTCGCCCGCTTCGCGATCCACTCGTCGTCGCCCCACTCGTGGTGCAGCGCCGTGACGACCGATGCGGTGGACGGCGGGATCTCGGTCGCGAAGGCCATGGGGTCGGCCTTGTCGCGCCACTGGCCGTCCTGGCCGAGGATCCGGTACTTGTAGCGGGTGCCGACGCCGACGCCGGGCACGAAGATCTCCCAGACGCCGGAGCTGCCCAGCGAGCGCATCGGGTGCGTCCAGCCGGCCCAGCCGTCGAAGTCGCCGGTGACGCGCACGCCCTGGGCCGTGGGCGCCCAGACCGCGAAGCTGGTGCCGGTGACGTCGCCGTTCGGGGTGTCGTAGGTGCGCACGTGGGCGCCGAGGGCGTCCCACAGCCGCTCGTGGCGGCCCTCGCCGATCAGGTGCAGGTCGATCTCGCCGAGAGTGGGCAGCCAGCGGTACGGGTCGTCCACCACGTGGACGTCGTCGCCGTAGCGCACCTGCAGGCGGTAGTCGCCGGGCGCCTCGGGAACCACGCCGGACCACAGCCCGGCGTCGTGCACCCGGACCAGTGGATGGGTCCGCCCGGGGTCACCGTCGACGAGTACCAGCACCTCGTCGGCGTGCGGGCGCAGCGTGCGTACCACCGTGCCGTTCGCCAGCAGGTGCGCGCCCAGGATCCCGTGCGGGTTGTGGTGGGCTCCGCCCAGGACGCGGTCGATCGTGCCCTGGTCGGGCGGGGAGGCGTCGATCGTCTGGGTCTGTTGTTCGCGGTCCACGGACGAACCTTATTGCGCTCATCACGTCCGCGCTGCACCTGGCTCCGGTCGGTGGGAGCACGGATTTCCGGGCGTCAGCCTGCGGCGGAGTCCGAGGTCGCACCGGCCGTCAGCCGCTTGATCGACGACAGCGGGATCGGGACCCAGCTCGGGCGGCTGCGGGTCTCGTAGACCACCTCGTACACGGCCTTGTCCAGCTCGAACGCGCGCAGGAGCGGGCCGTGGCGGCGCGGGTCGGCACCGGCCCGCAGCGCGTAGCCGTCGCAGAACGCGTCGCGGTTGCGGGCCGTCCACTCCTTCGCGTGCCAGAGCAGGGGCGACGGCGCGGTCCGGTCGTCGGCGAGTGCGCGCGGATCGGTCGACAGCAGCTGGAAGAACGCCGCGTAGTCGAACGAGCGGAGCATTCCGGCGACATCGCGCATGGGCGAGTCGAGGCGGCGCCGTTCCGCGAGCGGCGCGGACGGCTCGCCCTCGAAGTCGAGGATCAGCCAGCCCTGCGTGGTGCGCAGCAACTGCCCCAGGTGCAGGTCGCCGTGCACGCGGTGGATCGGGACCGGTTCGGTCAGCCCGGCGACCGCCTCGTACACGGCACGCACCGCGTCGACGTGCGGCAGGAGTACGGGTGCGTCGCGTGCGGCGGCGTCCAGGCGGGCGCTCCACGCGGCGGCGAACTCGGCCGGGTCGCGCTCCGCTGTGCCCAGCACCCGGGCCAGCTCGGAGTGCACGCCGGCGACGGTCTCACCGATCCGGGAGGCCTCGCCTGCGAAGTCGCCGCCCACCTCGTCGGCACGCAGGTCCGCCTCGGCGAAGAGGTCGCGGACCGAGGCCAGGGCCATCGCCCAGCCGTCGGCGGAGTTGCCGGCGAAGTCCTGGAGCATTGCGAGCGTGGTGGGCTCGCCGCCGAGCGTGCCCTCGATGGCCCCCTGCAACGCGGCGACGTCGTTGCTGCCGACGGACCGCAGCGCCCGGTGCAGCTCCAGATCCGGGTTGACGCCCGGGTTGAGCCGCCGGAACAGCTTCATGATCGTCTTCTCGCCGAACACCACGGAGGTGTTGGACTGCTCGGCGCTCATCACCCGCCCCAGGCCGGGTGGCGCGAGCACGGCTCCCGGTTCAGGGACGAACCGCATGTCGCCGATCGTCCGCCCGGCGCGGACCTCCTCGAGCAGCCAGGCCGTGGCGGTGTGGTCCCACAGTGCGTCGTAGGCGCACAGGCCGTCGACATGGCCGATGGTGACGTGCTCCAGCTCGCCGCGCGCCTCCCGGCGGCGGCCGAGCAGCAGCTGGTAGTGCTGGACCGGACCGCCGTCGGCGAAGGAGACGGCCAGCACCAGCAGGTCGAGGAGCGGTTCGGCGTCGGTCAGCGAGGTCGTCAGCGAGTTCACAGACGCCACCTCGACGCCGCTGACCTCCCGTCCCTTCGCCCCGAACCACCGCTGCCGCCCGAGCCACTCGGGCAGGTGCGGCACGAGTTCCTCGACGAACGTCACTGCTGCGCCTCCTTCGCCGGCGCCGTCGCGCCGGACCGTCACGTTCCGCGTCCGAAGTGGCCGAGCGCCCGGCGAGGGTTCACCCCGCCGGACCTGACCTGGCCGGATGTGACCTTACGGCCTGGAGTCCGGTCCCGCGGGCGTGATGGAGAACCAGTAGAAACCGTGACCCGGAAGCGTGAGCAGGTAGGGCAGCTCGCCGATGGCCGGGAACGGCACGCCGCCGGTCAGCTCGTGCGGCACGGCGCCCTGCCACTCCGACAGGTCCAGCTCCACCGGCTGGGGGAAGCGCGACATGTTGTTGACGCACAGCACGATGTCGCCGTCGTGCTTGCTGTGCTGATCCTTCTGGCCGTAGGTGCGCATGTAGGACAGCACCGTCGGGTTCGACCCGCCGAGCTCGCGGTAGTCGCCGAGCCCGAACGCCTGGTGCCGCTTGCGGATCTCGATCATCCGCCGGTTCCAGTGCAGCAGCGAGGTCGTCGAGTTCAGCTGGGCCTCGACGTTCACGGCCTGGTAGCCGTACAGCGGGTCCATGATGATCGGCAGGTACAGCCGGCCCGGGTCGGAGCTGGAGAACCCGGCGTTGCGGTCCGGGGTCCACTGCATCGGGCTGCGGACGCCGTCGCGGTCGCCCGCCCAGATGTTGTCGCCCATGCCGATCTCGTCGCCGTAGTACAGCACCGGCGAGCCTGGCAGCGACAGCAGCAGAGCCGTGAACAGCTCGAGCTGGTTGCGGTCGTTCTCCAACAGCGGGGCCAGGCGGCGGCGGATGCCGATGTTGGCCTTCATCCGCGGGTCCTTGGCGTACTCCGCGTACATGTAGTCGCGCTCTTCGTCGCTGACCATCTCGAGCGTCAGCTCGTCGTGGTTGCGCAGGAAGATGCCCCACTGGCAGCCCGCCGGGATGGGCGGGGTCTGGGCGAGGATCTCCGAGATCGGGAAGCGGTTCTCCCGGCGCACCGCCATGAAGATGCGCGGCATCAGCGGGAAGTGGAACGCCATCTGGCACTCGTCGCCGCCGACCTCGGGGTCGCCGTAGTACTCGACGACGTCCGCGGGCCACTGGTTGGCCTCGGCCAGCAGCACCCGGCCCGGGTACTCGTCCTCCATGACCTTGCGGCAGCGGCGCAGGAAGGCGTGCGTCTCGGGCAGGTTCTCGCAGTTCGTGCCGTCGCGCTCGAACAGGTAGGGCACGGCGTCGAGCCGGAAGCCGTCGATACCCAGGTCCAGCCAGAAGCGCAGGACGTCGATCATCGACTCCTGCACGGCCTCGCAGTCGTAGTTGAGGTCGGGCTGGTGGGAGAAGAAGCGGTGCCAGAAGAACTGGCCGCGCACCCGGTCGTAGGTCCAGTTCGACGTCTCGGTGTCGACGAAGATGATCCGCGCCTCGGGGTAGCGCGTGTCGTCGTCCGACCAGACGTAGAAGTCGCCGTAGGGGCCGTCCGGGTTGCGGCGCGACTCCTCGAACCAGGCGTGCTGGTCGCTCGTGTGGTTCATGACGAGGTCGGTGATCACCCGGATGCCGCGCTTGTGCGCCTCGTCGAGCAGCACGACGAAGTCGTCGACGGTGCCGAACTCCGGCAGCACGGCCCGGAAGTCGCGGATGTCGTAGCCGCCGTCACGCAGCGGCGAGTCGTAGAACGGCGGCAGCCAGATGCAGTCGACACCCAGCCACTGGATGTAGTCGAGCTTCTCGGTGAGCCCGCGGATGTCGCCGGTGCCATCGCGGTTCGAGTCGGCGAACGCGCGGACCAGCACCTCGTAGAACACCGCCCGCTTGAACCAGTCGTGGTCCACGCCCAGCGTGCGGGCTTGGCCGTAGTCCTCGGACGTGGTCTCGGCGACTCTGCCGTCGGCCATGACGGCCTGGTCGACCTGCGCGTGCAGCGGACGTGACATTCGTGGCCTCGGTCATCTCGGCGGTGGCGGTGGGTGGGGGAGGTGGAGCGCGGGCCTGCGGAACGGGCAGAGCGGGCCCACCGGGCGTCTGCCCAGAAAGATCAAGCAGGGACGCCGGTGGCCCCGTCGAGAAGGTGGTGCGAGTGTGAGTGAGCGGTGGGTCAGGTGGCGCGGGTGATCCTGAGGATGTGCGCGACGGCGTTCAACGGCTCGAGCCGCGCGAACGCGAACTGGCCCCAGTGGAAGGTCGCGCCGCTCACCTCGTCGTGCGCGACGAGGGTGTCGCCCCAGTCGGCGCCCAGCGCCGGCATGTCCAGTGCGAGGTTGGCCGACTGGGGGTTGTACGAGTCGAGCGTGCACACCACCAGCACCGTGTCGCCGGTGCTGACGTCCGTCTTCGAGTAGGCGATGACCTGGTCGTTGTCGGTGTGGTGGAAGTGGATGTCGCGCAGCTGCTGCAGCGCCGGGTGCGCGCGGCGGATCTCGTTCAGCCGGGTCAGGTACGGCTCGAGCGAGCGGCCCTCGTTCAGGGCGCCTGCGAAGTCGCGCGGGCGCAGCTGGTACTTCTCGGAGTCCTTGTATTCCTCGCTGCCGGGCTTCACCGGGTCGCCTTCGAAGAGCTCGAAGCCCGAGTAGACGCCCCAGGTCGGTGAGAACGTCGACGCCAGCGTCGCGCGGATCGCGAACATCGCCGGGCCGCCGGTCTGCAGCGACTCGTGGAGGATGTCCGGGGTGTTGACGAACAGGTTGGGCCGGCACTCGTCCGCGCGCTCGGCGTGCATGAGGGCGAACTCGGTCAGCTCCTCCTTGCCCGTGCGCCACGTGAAGTAGGTGTACGACTGCGTGTAGCCCAGCCGGGCCAGGCCGAACAGCCGTGCCGGGCGGGTGAACGCCTCGGCGAGGAACAGCACGTCCGGGTACTTGGCCTTGACCTGCCAGATCAGCCAGTGCCAGAAGTTCGGCGGCTTGGTGTGCGGGTTGTCCACCCGGAAGATCCGCACCCCGTGCTCCACCCAGAGCAGCACGACGCGCAGCGACTCGGCGTAGATGCCCGTGGGGTCGTTGTCGAAGTTGACCGGGTAGATGTCCTGGTACTTCTTGGGCGGGTTCTCGGCGTAGGCGATCGTCCCGTCGGGGCGCACGGTGAACCACTCGGGATGCGCGGCCACCCACGGGTGGTCCGGGGCGCACTGGAGCGCGAAGTCGAGCGCGATCTCCATGCCGAGGTCCTTCGCGCGGGCGACGAAGGCGTCGAAGTCGTCGAAGTCGCCCAGCGCGGGGTCGATCGCGTCGTGCCCGCCCTCGGCGGACCCAATCGCCCACGGCGAGCCGACGTCGCCGGGCTCGGCGACGGGGTTGCCGCCAGGCAGCGCGGCGGTGTTCGGGCCCTTGCGGTGCACGGTGCCGACGGGGTGGATCGGGGGCAGGTAGACCACGTCGAAGCCCATCGCGGCGACGCGGTCGAGCTCCTTGGTCGACGTGGCGAACGTGCCGTGCACCGGGCGGCCGTTCTCGTCGCGGCCGCCGGTCGACCGGGGGAAGAACTCGTACCAGGAGCCGAACAGCGCGCGGGTGCGGTCGACGTAGATCTGGTGCGGCTGGCCGCGGGTGATCAGCTCACGGACGGGCCGCTCGACCATGATCGTCTGCACGGCGGGGAAGAGCGCGGGCGCGACCCGGTCCTGCAGGGGGAGCGCGGTGTCGCGCAGCGCGTTCGCCGCCGCGAACAGCAGGTCGCGGTTGGCGCGCTCGGCAGGCCTGCGGCCCACGCGCTGCAGCAGCCGGGCGCCGACCTCGAGGTCGTTCGCCAGCTCGTCCGGGCTCTGCCCGGCCTTGAGCTTCACGGTGACGGCGTGTCGCCAGGTCGCCCACGGGTCGCTCCAGGCGTCGACCCGGAAGGTCCACAGGCCGGGCTCGTCCGGCACGACCGTCGCGGCGAACCGGTCGACGTCGTCGGGCTGCGGTGCCATCCGGATGTGCTGGCCCGGGCCGTCGCTGCCGACCTTCTTCCACACGACGTTCGCGGCGATCGCGTCGTGGCCCTCGCGCCAGACCGAGGCACCGATGGGGACGACCTCGCCGACGACGGCCTTGCCGGGATGGTGACCGTCACCCACCTTCGGCGTGACGTCGTCGATACCCAGCCGACCGGTCATCAGCGCACCCCCGGAACTCTCTACGTGTACGGGCAGACCGTACCTACCCGATCCCGACCAGTTCGGCACCGGGTTCCCGCTGGCCGGGCCACGATTACATGATCTTCACGTGGGTGGTGCGCGGGGCGTCACCGACGGGTGACGGGGTGCCGGATCCGGCGCGCTCCTTAATCGATCACTTGACCGCTACCCGTACGCTGCGGGCCGTGAGAGCCCTGCGTCGCTTCACCGTCCGTGCCCAGCTGCCCGCGCCACTCCAGCCGTTGCAGACCCTTGCGATGAACCTGCGGTGGACATGGCATCCGCCCACGCAGGACCTGTTCGCCTCACTGGATCACCAGGCCTGGGAGCGCAGCGGGCACGACCCCGTCCGCGTGCTGGGCGAGATCTCGTCCGCCCGGTTCGCGGAGCTCGCGGCCGACGCCGAGACCGTCGTCACCGTGCGTGAGCTCGCCGACGACCTTGCGGCCTACCTGGGTGAACCGCGCTGGTACCAGGTGGAGAACGAGGACGACCCGAACCTGCCCGAGGCCGTCGCGTACTTCTCGATGGAGTTCGGCGTCTCGGAGGTCCTGCCGAACTACTCCGGGGGCCTCGGCGTGCTCGCCGGCGACCACCTGAAGGCGGCGTCGGACCTCGGTGTGCCGCTGGTGGCCGTCGGGCTGTTGTACCGCTCCGGCTACTTCCGCCAGTCGCTCGCCCTCGACGGCTGGCAGGTGGAGACCTACCCCGTCCTGGACCCGCAGGGCCTGCCGCTGCACCTGCTGACCGACGAGTCCGGTGCTCCGACGCTGGTCTCGGTGAACATGCCCGGCGGTCGCGTGCTCAACGCGCGGGTGTGGCGGGCGGCGGTCGGCCGGGTCCCCCTGCTGCTGCTCGACTCCGACATAGAGGAGAACGACGCCGACCTGCGCGGCGTCACCGACCGCCTCTACGGCGGCGACCAGGACCACCGGATCCGCCAGGAGATCCTCGTCGGCGTCGGCGGGGTGCGCGCCGTGCGCGCCTTCTGCGCCGCGTCGGGACACCCCGTTCCCCGCGTGTTCCACACCAACGAGGGACACGCGGGTTACCTGGGCCTGGAGCGCATCCGCGAGCTGCAGGACGCCGAGGGTCTCGACTTCGACGAGGCGCTCGCCGTGGTGCGCGCCGGCACGGTCTTCACCACCCACACGCCGGTGCCGGCCGGCATCGACCGGTTCCCGCTCGACATGGTGCGCCACTACTTCGACGACTCCGCGAAGGCGCACGCGCTGCTGCCCGGCGTCGCGACCGACCGCGTGCTCGCGCTCGGCGCCGAAGAGAACCCGAGCATGTTCAACATGGCCCACATGGGCCTGCGGCTGGCCCAGCGCGCGAACGGCGTCTCGAAGCTGCACGGTGCGGTCTCGCGGGGGATGTTCGGCGACCTGTGGAGCGGCTTCGACACCACCGAGGTGCCGATCGGCTCGGTGACCAACGGCGTGCACGGCCAGACCTGGGAGGCCGAGGAGGTCACCGCGCTCATCGGGCCGCCCGCGCCGCACCCCGCCGCGCTCGAGGGCGACGGGCCGTCGGACGCCCTGCTGTGGGACCTGCGGACGAGCCTGCGCACCCGCCTGGTCGGCGAGGTGCGCCGCCGGGTGCGCGAGGCCTGGCTGCAGCGCGGGGCGTCCGTGCCCGAGCTGAGCTGGACCGACCACGTCTTCGATCCCGACGTGCTCACCGTCGGCTTCGCCCGGCGCGTGCCGACCTACAAGCGGCTCACGCTGATGCTGCGCGACCCGGACCGCCTGCGCGACATGCTGCTCGACCCGTACCGGCCGGTGCAGCTGGTGGTCGCGGGCAAGGCGCACCCGGCGGACGACGGCGGCAAGGCGCTGATCCAGCAGATCGTGCGCTTCGCCGACGACCCGGCCGTGCGCCACCGGATCGTGTTCCTGCCCGACTACGACATGTCGATGGCCCGCTACCTGTACTGGGGCTGCGACGTCTGGCTGAACAACCCGCTGCGCCCGCTGGAGGCGTGCGGCACGTCGGGGATGAAGTCGGCGCTCAACGGCGGGCTGAACCTGTCGATCCGCGACGGCTGGTGGGACGAGTTCTACGACGGCGCCAACGGCTGGGCGATCCCGACCGCGGACGGCGTCGACGACCCGCACCGCCGCGACGACCTCGAGGCGAACGCGCTCTACGAGCTGCTCGCCACGCAGGTGGCGCCGGCGTTCTACGACCGCACGGAGGGCGTGCCGCACCGGTGGGTGGAGCTGGTGCGCCACACGCTGACCACGCTGCGGCCGCAGGTGCAGGCCACGCGAATGGTGCGCGAGTACGTCGAGGACTGGTACAGCCCGGCCGCCCGGGCCGCTCGCCGCATCGCGACGGACGACTTCGCGCCGGCCCGTGAGGTGGCCGCGTTCCGGACAAGGCTGAACGCGGCGTGGCCGTCGGTGAAGGTGGTCGGGGTGGACGCCTCCGGGCTGCCGGACACGCCGGTGGTCGGGGCCCCGATGACGGTGCGCGCGGTGGTGGCGCTGGCGGGGCTGGACCCGACGGACGTCGCCGTCGAAGCGGTGGTCGGCCGCGTGGGCGAGACCGACGAGCTGACCGAGACCGTGACGGTGCCGATGAAGCACGTGGGCCCGGTGGACGGCGCGGAGCCCGACGGGGCGGAGCGGTTCGAGGCGGGGGTGCAGCTGCCGCACGCGGGGCTGACGGGCTACACGGTGCGGGTTCTGCCGCACAACCCGCTGCTGGCGTCGCCGGTGGAGCTGGGGAAGGTCGTGCTGGCGGGCTGATCGGCCCGCCTCCCGGCCGAGTGGACGAGCTCAGCATGGTGGCTTTGCTGCGGTAGGAGTGCAGCAAAGCCACCATGCTGCGGTGGGGGCGGCCCGTGACGGGCCGCCGTCAGGCCGGGATGACCAGCTGCTGGCCCGGGTGGATCAGGTCCGGGTTCGCGATGTTGTTCGCCGCCGCGATGCGCCGGTACTCGCCCGCGTGGCCGTAGAAGCGCTTGGCGATCGCCGAGAGCGTGTCGCCGCGCTGGACCGTGTAGGTCTGCGGGGCGGGCGTGGCTGCCGGGGCCGGTGCCGCCGGGGCTGCGGGAGCCTGCTGCGCCTGCTCGTCGGCGATGGCCTGCTCCTCCGCGGCCCGCTCGGCCTCGGTCACGTAGCAGTTCGGCGTCCACAGCAGGGTGGTGCCGTCCGCGGCGAGGATGACCAGGTTGCGGTCGTCCTGCAGCACCAGCTGCGCACCCGGACCGGTGGTGTCCGCGGTCCACACCACGCTGCGGTCCGCGCCGTAGAGCACGAAGTTGCCGTCGGTCTGCATCTCGGCGGTCGCGACGCTCTTGCCGCGGGTGTCGGAGTCCCATGCCAGCCCGGTCGGACCTGTGAGCACCAGGTTGCCGTCGGACTGCAGCTCCAGCCGGTAGCGGCCGTTCTGCGACGTGATGGAGTCGCCCGGCTTCAGGACCGACCCGCTCGACAGCACGTTCATTGCACGTCCTTCCGTTCGGGCGGAGGCCGCGCGGCCGGCGACCCCGGGCGCGATCACTCCGCGTTGCGGAGGTTAGGGGCGGCGTCCCCATCGAGGGTCGGCCGCCCCGGTCGCTGTCCGGTGACGACCGCAGGTGTATGGCGATCGCCGGGACGTCGCGGCACATTCGCGTGCGTGCGTGTGCCGGAACCGATGCGGGCCTGCGGTCGGCGCGCGGAGTGGCCGCCGGTCAGCCGCAGCAGCCGCCCCCGCAGCAGCCCCCACCGCCGGCGGGCGCGGCCGGTGCGGCGGTCATGGGCGCGCGGCCGGAGGCGGCCCGGCCGCCGAGGGCGACGGTGCTGAGCAGCTTGACCGTGTCCGCGTGCCCGTACGGGCAGCGCGCCGGGTCGCCCGCTGCGGCCATGGGCCGGTCGACCTCGAAGGTGGTGGAGCACTGACGGCATCGGAAGTCGTAGCGCGGCACGGTCGGAGGGTACCGCGGCGCGTTTCGTGCTCGACGTCTTCGCAGACCCCGTGGCGTCCTCGCAGCGGCACTCGCCTCTGTGAAGAGGCGGCGGACTCTGTGAAGAGGCGGCGGACTCTGCGAAGAGGGTGCTCGGCGGCCCGCTGACGAACGTGCCGACTCGCGCTGACGAACGTGCCGACTCGCGCTGACGAACGTGCCGACTCGCGCTGACGAACGTGCCGACTCGCGGATCACTCGGCCGGCGGGACGTCCCGGCGCAGGAGCAGCAGCGAGCCCGTCGGGAGGGTGATCGTCGTGCCGCCCGGCAGCGGGCGGGAGCTCACCGGCGTGCCATCGTCGCGGGTGCTGTCGACCACCGGCGTGAACGGGCCTCCCGGTGGCAGCGTGCACGGCGCGGCGTCGCCTGAGTGCAGCAGGATCAGCCACTCCCCGACGAGCAGGCCCAGCGAGCGCGTGCCGTGGTCGTGCCAGTCGCCGTGGCTCAGGGGGCGGCCGGAGAAGTGCCACCACGTGACGTCGCCGTCGCGGTAGAAGCGGTCGCGGTGCAGCGTCACCGACGACCGGCGGATCTCCACCAGGCGGGCGACGAACGCCGTCAACCGCTCCGCCTCGACGCCGCCGGACCAGTCGACCCACGACGTCTTGTCGTCGAGGCAGTAGGCGTTGTTGTTGCCGCCCTGGGTGCGCCACAGCTCGTCGCCGCCCAGCAGCATGGGCGTGCCCGTCGACAGCAGCAGCGTGCCGAGCAGCGCCCGCGCCGCGTCCATCCGGCGTGCGCGGACCACCGGCGAGGTCGTCTCGCCCTCGACGCCGAAGTTCTGCGAGCGGTTGTCGTCGGTGCCGTCGCGGTTGTCCTCGCCGTTCGCCTCGTTGTGCTTGCGTTCGTAGCTCACGAGGTCGCGCAGCGTGAAGCCGTCGTGGGCCGTCACGAAGTTGATCGACGCCCACGGCCGGCGCAGCGACAGCCCGTAGAGGTCTTCGCTCCCGGTCAGCCGCGACGCCAGCTCGCCGATCGCGCCGTGGCCGCGCCAGAAGTCGCGGACGGCGTCGCGGTAGCGGCCGTTCCACTCCGACCACGCGACCGGGAAGCCGCCGACCCGGTAGCCCTCGCCGGTGGCGTCCCACGGCTCGGCGATCAGCTTGCACTGCGCGAGCACGGGGTCCGTCGCGATGGCGGTCAGCATGGGGGCGTGCGGGTCGAACGGCCCGGAGCGCGGGCGCCCCAGCACGCTCGCGAGGTCGATGCGGAACCCGTCGACGCCGAACGCCGTCACCCAGTTCCGCAGGGCGTCGCACACCATCCGCACGACCGTCGGCGAACCGGCGTCGAGGGTGTTGCCGGTGCCGGTGATGTCGGCGTCGTAGCCGCCGCGCAGGCTGTAGTAGGCGGGGGCGTCGAGGCCGCGGAACGAGATCGTGGTGCCGTCGACGCCGCCCTCGCAGGTGTGGTTGGGCACCACGTCGAGGAGCACCTCGATGCCGGCCTCGTGCAGGGCGTCGACCATCGCGCGGAACTCCTCGACCTCCGCGCCGGGCACGCTGGCATAACCGGGGTGCGGGGCGAAGAAGCCGAGCGTCGAGTAGCCCCAGAAGTTGGTGACTCCGCGGTCCAGCAGCGGGGGCTCGTCGAGCGTCGCGGTGACGGGGAGCAGCTCGACGGCCGTCACCCCGATGCGGCGCAGGTGCGCGACGACGGCGGGATGGGCCAGCCCCAGATAGGTGCCGCGCTGCTCGGGCGGTACGTCCGGGTGCAGCCGGGTGTAGCCGCGGACGTGCACCTCGGCGATCACCGTCTCGGACCACGGGATGTCCGGCCTCGGCCCGGCGACCGGGGGCAGCGCGCCGGTGACCACCGAGAGCGGGACGTACCCCAGTGAGTCGACCGTGCTGGGCGGCCCGGTCATCGGGTCGATCTCCCAGCCGCGCGCCGATTTGAGGTCCGTGATCGTGCCGGCGATCTGCCGCGCGTACGGGTCGACGAGGATCTTGGCGGGGTTCGCGCGCGGGCCGTCCCACGGCCGGTACGGGCCGTGCACGCGGTAGCCGTAGCGCTGGCCCACGCCGACGCCGGGCACGTGCCCGTGCCAGACCCCGAAGGTGCGCTCGGTGAGGGCGAACCGACGCTCGGTCGGCTCGTCCGGATCGCCGTCGACCAGGCAGACCTCGACCGCCTCCGCGCTGGACGACGCCACGGCGAACCGGACCCCGTCGGGATCGACATGGGCACCCAACGGGAAGACGGACACGATCGGCGAGGATAGGCCCGTGGCCGCACACGGATCGCCTTCCGAGTCGTTGTTTCCCACAAGGAGTGAGCCCGCCGTCTCCGACGCGGGTGACTACGTCATACGGATGGAGGGTGTGTCGGTCCGCCGCGGTGACACGACGTTGCTCGACTCCGTGGACTGGGCCGTCGAGCTCGACGAGCGCTGGGTCGTCCTCGGTCCGAACGGTGCGGGCAAGACGACCCTCCTGCGGCTGGCCGCCGCCGACATCCATCCGTCACAGGGAGCCGTCGAGATCCTCGGCTCCCGGCTGGGGCGCGTCGACGTGTTCGAGCTGCGCACGCGGATCGGCCTGTCGTCGGCGGCGCTGGGCCTGCGCGTGCCGTCCGACGAGACCGTCCGCGACGTGGTGATCAGCGCGGGGTACGCGGTGATCGGGCGCTGGCGGGAGCGCTACGACCCGCTCGACGCGGCCCGCGCGGACGAGCTGCTCGGCGCGCTGGGACTGCGCGGGCTGGGCGGGCGCGCCTACGGGACGCTGTCGGAGGGCGAGCGGAAGCGGGCGTTGATCGCGCGGGCGCTGATGACCGACCCCGAGCTGCTGTTGCTCGACGAGCCGACGGCGGGCCTGGACCTGGGCGGCCGGGAGGACCTCGTGGCCCGGTTGTCGCTGCTGGCGAACGACGCCGACGCGCCGGCGTCGGTGCTGGTGACCCACCACGTGGAGGAGATCCCGCCCGGCTACAGCCACGGCCTGCTGCTGCGGTCGGGGAAGGTGGTGGCGGCGGGGCTGCTGGACGATGTGCTGACGGACGAGAACCTGTCGGCGACGTTCGGCCTGCCCCTGGTGGTGCAGCGGCGGCGGGGTCGTTACACAGCGTGGTTGCGCTGAGGTGAGCCGCGACATCAGCATGGTGGCTTTGCTGCGGTCGGAGTGCAGCAAAGCCACCATGCTGCGAACCCTGGCGCACCGGCGAGCCCGGCTAGGGTGCGGAGCGTGACGGGTTTCGTGCGGCTCGAGGTCGACGCTGGGATGGGCACGGTCCGGCTGGACCGCCCGCCCATGAACGCGCTCAGCCGCGCCGTCCAGGACGATCTGCGCCGCGTCGCCGCCGAGGCCACCGAGCGCGACGACGTGCGCGCCGTGATCGTCTACGGCGGCCCGAAGGTGTTCGCCGCCGGCGCCGACGTCAAGGAGATGGCGTCGCTCACCCACGCCGACATGGCCCCCCTCGCCCGCAGCCTGTCCGCCGGGCTCGGGGCGCTCGCCGGGGTGCTCAAGCCCACGGTCGCCGCGATCACCGGGTACGCGCTCGGCGGCGGCCTGGAGGTCGCGCTGGCGTGCGACCGGCGCATCGCGGCCGAGAACGCGACGCTGGGCGTCCCGGAGATCCTGCTGGGGGTGATCCCCGGCGGTGGGGGGACGCAGCGCCTGGCCCGGCTGATCGGGCCGGCCCGCGCGAAGGACCTGGTCTACACCGGCCGGTTCGTGCACGCCGAGGAGGCGCTGGCGATCGGGCTCGTCGACGAGGTCGTGCCCGCCGACGACGTCTACGCCCGTGCGCGCGCCTACGTCGAGCCGTTCACCCGCGGACCCGCCCTGGCCTACGCCGCGGCGAAGAAGGCGATCGACGGCGGGCTGGACGTCGACCTGCACACCGGACTGGACATCGAGTCCGACCTGTTCGCGGGCCTGTTCGCGACCGACGACCGCCGCATCGGGATGGCGTCGTTCGTCGAGCACGGGCCGGGCAAGGCGCGGTTCACCGGGCGCTGACCGACCGCGGTGAACCGGACCGCCCCGCGTCACGTGGTACTGGTGACGGGACGGGGGATGCATGGCGACATCCGGACCGGTGACGGTGGTGGTGATCGGTGACCTCGCCGCACCACCCGACGTGCGCGTGGTGGCCAGCGTCAACGACCCGCGCCGGGCGCCGCGGCTTGTCGACGACATCCGGCCGCAGGTCGTGCTGGCCGCCCTGGGCCGCGACCGGGACGCCCTGCTCGCGGTCCTCCCCGAGCTGACCGCGCGCGTGCCCGGCGCGCCCGTCCTCGCGGTGTCCGGCCCGGGGTCGACCGACCCGGCTGCGGACGTCCTGGCCGCCGTCCGGGCCGGAGCCCGCGGCTACCTCGTGGTCGACGGCGATCCCGACGCGCTGGCCGACGCCCTGCGGCGTACGGCCGACGGCGAGGCCGTGTTCGGCGCGGGCCTCGCCGAGATCGTCCTGGA
Organism: Pseudonocardia charpentierae; assembly: GCF_031845345.1. Classification (NCBI taxonomy): domain Bacteria; kingdom Bacillati; phylum Actinomycetota; class Actinomycetes; order Pseudonocardiales; family Pseudonocardiaceae; genus Pseudonocardia; species Pseudonocardia charpentierae. The sequence goes on from NZ_JAVREJ010000011.1 coordinate 119,481, forward strand.
GGACTACAGCCGCCCGGCCGATCCGGCGCAGGTGCGGCTGACGCCCCGCGAGGCCGACGTGCTCCGGTTGGTCGTGGAGGGGTTGACGGCGCGGCAGACGGCGACGCGGCTGGTGCTCTCGCCGCGGACGGTCGAGAACCACGTCCAGCGGGTGCTGCGCCGGCTGGGCCTGCCGAACCGGGCGGCGCTTGTGCGCTACGCCGTGGAGAACGGTCTGGTCTGACCAACCGCGCCGGGACGGCGGGTTCACGCAGGACGGTGCAGCCGGTCCAACCTGGACGTCCGAGCAGGACGGGACGGTCCGGACGTGCCACGCTGGCGCCGAACCGAGGGGGAGCGCATGGGCGGTCGGGTCGTCGTGGTCGGTGCGGTCAACGTCGATCTCGTGGTCGCCGCCGAGCGGCTGCCCGGGCCGGGCGAGACGGTCGTCGGCCCCCGTGTCGAGCACTTCGGCGGCGGCAAGGGGGCCAACGCCGCCGTCGCGGCCGCGCGAGCCGGCGCGGACGTCCTGCTGATCGGTGCGGTCGGCGCCGACGACACCGGCCGCGCGGCACTGGACGAGCTGCGTGGGGAAGGCGTGCGCGTCGACGGGGTCGCCGTGCTCGACGGCGTCCCGACCGGCGTCGCGCTGATCGTGGTGGACGCGGCGGGGGAGAACCAGATCGCCGTCGGCGCGGGTGCGAACGCCGGCGTCGAGCGTGATCAGGTGCGTGCCGCGCTGGTCGACGCGCTGCCGCACACCGACTGCGTCCTCGTCAGCACCGAGATCCCGCTCGCCGCGGTGGTGGTCGCCGTCGAGACGGCGACCGCGGTCGGCGTGCCGTGCGTGCTCAACCCGGCTCCGGTGCTCCCGGGCCTCGCCGGCCTGCTCGTGCCGCGGCCGGGCCTGCACGGCCCGCTCCTGACCCCGAACGTCGGCGAGCTCGCCGCCCTCACCGGCCCCGGACCGACCGGCGTCCGCGCGGTCGGGCTCGCGGCGCGGACGGAGGCCCCGGTGGTCGTCACCCTCGGCGGTGAGGGCGCGCTCGTCGTCGAACCCGGCGGCATGGTCGAGCACCTGCCGCCGCGCCCGACCACCGTGTGCGACACCACCGGCGCGGGCGACACCTTCAACGGCGTGTTCGCTGCTCAGCTCGCGGCCGGCGCCGGGCTGCTCGACGCCGCGCGGGCGGCGAACGTCGCCGCGGCCCTGTCGGTGGCCCAGGTCGGCGCACGAGGCGGCATGCCGTCCGCCGAGTTGATCGCTGCATCGATGTGACCTGCGTCGAATTATGAAACGGATCGATCAGCAAGTGCGTTGTTCGAGACATGAGCAACATCCACTCGTACCCCGGGACCACCCTCGTCGAGAGCCTGCGTGAGCTGAAGGACGTGTACGTCGACGCCGTCAACCGCGCCGTCGCCGAAGACCGCGACGACCTGGTGCGGACACTCGCCGACGAGTACAGCGACGAGTCGCTGGCGCTGATGGCGCGCGTGCTGCCGGTCGCCGCCTGACGGGCGTCAGCGCTCCGGTGCCCCGAGGAGGTCGCCGGAGGCGATCGTCGGCCGGCCGAGGGCGACCGGCGGCCGCCGCTGCGCGGCCCGGAGGACCTCCGCCGTCCGAGCGGCGATCCGCGCCCAGTCGAAGTCCGTCGTGAGCCGCGCTCGAGCCCGGGCCACCCGCCGGGCCGCCGCGTCCGGATCGTCGAGCGTCCGCACGACGGCCTCGGCCAGCGCGCCGACGTCGCCCGGCGGGAAGGACAGACCTGCGTCGTCCCCGACGACCTCGGTGAGCCCGCCCGTCCGCGCCGCGACCAGCGGCGCGCCCGCAGCCGCCACCTCCAGCGCGACGATGCCGAACGGCTCGTAGCGGCTCGGCAGTACGACCGCGTCGGCCGCCGCGAGGGTCGCGGCCAGGTCGTCGTCGGGAACGTGCCCCGCGAACGTGACGGCCCCGTCGATCCCGTAACTGCGGGCCGCCTCGGCGAGCATCGCGGCCTGTGTGCCCGTGCCGATGACGACCAGTCGCGTCCCGGCGCACCGCTCCCGGATCCGGGGCAGGGCGGCGAGCAGGTCCTGCACGCCCTTCTCGTACTCCAGCCGACCGAGGTTCACCAGGAGCGGTCCGCCGCCCTGCGCCCAGCGCCTGCGGACCGTCGCGACCTGCTCGGCGTCGACCGCCCAGCGCCGCGGGACGATCCCGTTGGGGACGACCGCGATCGGTGCGTCCGGTGCGAACAGCCGCACGACCTCGGCCCTCATGGCCTGCGAGCAGGTCACGAGCGCGTCCGCCCGGCGCGCCAGCCACCACTCGACGGAGTGGACCTGTCGCTGCAGCGGGGTGCCGAGCCGGCCGGCGTTCCGCCCGGCCTCGGTCGCGTGCACGGTCGCGGCCAGCGGGACGTCGAAGACGTCGGCGAGCCCGATCCCGGCGTGGGCGGCGAGCCAGTCGTGCGCGTGCACGACATCGGGCCGCCAGTTCCCGAGACGAACGAGCGCCGCGCGCAAAGCCGCGTGGTTCCAGGCCAGCGTCCAGGCGACGAGATCGCGCCCGAACTCCAGCAGCGGCGGGTCCTCGGCCACGCGGAGCACGCGGACCGGTCCCGACGAGTCGCACGCGGTCGGGTGGCTCGTCGCGTCGGTCCCGGTGGGGTGCCGGGTGAGCACCGTGACGTCGTGCCCGAGTCCGGCCAACTCACGGCTCAGCGCGTCGACGTGGCGCCCCAGCCCGCCGACGACGACCGGCGGGTACTCCCACGAGACGACGAGCACCCGCATCCGAGAGGCCTGGCGGTCAGCGCCGCCGGCGCGGGTCGGCCTGGGGCCCGCCCGCCACCGTCAGCACTCCGCCGAGGTTGTTGCGCAGCCACGCCAGGACGGTCGGGTCCTCCAGGGTCAGCGGCACGGTGGGGCCGTTCCAGCTCAGCGAGGCGACCGGATTGCGTGTCAGGGCGTCACGCAGCGCGGCCGCCAGTTCCGGCGTGGCCAGGACCACGACGCCGTTGTGCCGCACGGGCTGCGTGCCCGGGGCGGCCTCGGTGGCGTGCGGACCGGTCCGCAGCACGTACCCGCACCCCTGCCGGTCGTCGAACCCGGTCACCAGCATCGCCGCCTCCGTCCCCGGACCCCGGCCCGGAGCCTAGGGGGAGACGGCGCCTCGTGGGACCCGACGGGTCAGCGGCGGCGGAAGCGGGCCAGGAGGTTGCGCGCCTGCTGCTGGCGACGCGGGTCCGAGGCGTAGCGCCGGCCCTGGTCGGTCACTCGACGGCCCTGCGGGCTCGCGAGGAAGGAACGGATGCGGTCGAGAAGCGGCACAAGAGCCTCCGATGCAGCGACAATGGTGGTCAGCGACCGGGTTACCCGAAGATGCCGGATTTGCACCATTGCCGGTGGTGAGCAGGTTCACCCGCGCACGAGGTATACCGGCTGGTAACACTTGTTCACCCGCCGCGAGTCCGGGGTGGGGTCGGAGGCAGGAGCCGAAGGGGTCCGATGAACATCGTCGTTCTGGTGAAGCAGGTGCCCGACACCTACTCCGAGCGCCGGTTGCGGGGGGACGGTGCCCTGGACCGGGACGCCTCCGACGCGGTGCTCGACGAGATCAACGAGCGCGCGGTCGAGGAGGCCCTGCAGCTCAAGGAGGCCCACGGCGGCTCCGAGGTCACGGTGACGGTCGTGTCGATGGGTCCGGACCGGGCCACCGAGGCGATCCGCAAGGCGTTGTCGATGGGCGCCGACGCCGCGGTGCACCTGACCGACGAGGGGCTGGCCGGGTCCGACGCCGTCGGCACCGCGCGGGCGCTGGCCGGCGCGATCGGCACGGTCGGCCCCATGGGATCAGGTGGGGTCGACCTGGTGCTGGCCGGCAACGAGGCGTCGGACGGGCGCTCGGCAGCGGTGCCGGCGATGGTCGCCGAGGTGCTGGGCCTGCCCGCGTTGACCCACGCCCGCCAGGTCACCGTCGAGGGCGGATCGGTGACGGTGCGGCGGGAGACCGACGACGGCGTGGTGACGCTCTCGGCCGAGCTGCCGGCGGTCGTGAGCGTGAACGAGAAGATCAACGAACCGCGGTACCCGTCGTTCAAGGGGATCATGGCGGCCAAGAAGAAGCCGGTGACCACGCTGTCGCTGGCCGCCGCCGGGCTCGACGCCGCACAGGTCGGGGCGGCGGCCGCGCTCACCTCGGTGGTCAGCGCGACGCCCAAGCCGCCCAAGAGCGCGGGCGAGAAGGTCGTCGACGACGGCGACGGTGGCACGAAGCTGGCGGCCTTCCTGGTCGCGCAGAAGCTGATCTGACCTGACGACGGAGGAGGAGACCCATGGGTGAGGTGCTGGTCCTCGTCGACCACGTCGAGGGTGAGATCAAGAAGAGCACGTTCGAGCTGCTGACGGCCGCACGGGCGCTGGGTGAGCCGGCCGCCGTGGTGGTGGGTGGCCCCGGGACGGCGACGAAGCTGGCCGACGGCCTGCGCGAGTACGGCGCGGAGAAGATCTACGTCGCCGAGACCGACGCGGCAGGGATCGGCGGGGAGTTCCTGGCGCCCGAGGTCGGCGTGCTGGCCGCGCTGGTCGAACGGGTGGACCCGGTCGCCGTGCTCATCGCGACGTCCGCGGACGGCAAGGAGATCGCCGGCCGGCTGGCGGTGCGGACCGGCTCGGGCTGGCTGAACGACGTCGTCGCGATCGACGGCGACGGTGCCGAGATCTCGACGGAGCACTCGGTGTTCGGCGGGGCGTGGACGGTGCAGTCGAAGGCGAACACCGGGCACCCGGTGGTCACCGTCCGGCCGGGTTCGGTCGAGCCCGAACCGGCCGCGGGCGCGGGCGTCGAGGAGACCGTCGATGTGCCGGCGGCCGGGCGCGGCGCGACCGTCGTGTCGCGCGAGCCGGTCACGACGGGTGAGCGTCCGGACCTCGGCGAGGCCAGCGTGGTGGTCTCGGGTGGTCGCGGTGTCGGGTCGGCCGACCAGTTCACCGTGGTCGAGGCGCTGGCCGACAGCCTCGGAGCTGCGGTCGGGGCGTCCCGGGCGGCGGTCGACTCCGGCTACTACCCCCACCAGTTCCAGGTCGGGCAGACCGGGAAGACGGTCTCGCCGCAGCTCTACATCGCGCTGGGGATCTCCGGCGCGATCCAGCACCGGGCGGGCATGCAGACGTCGAAGACGATCGTCGCGGTCAACAAGGACCCCGACGCACCGATCTTCGAGATCGCCGATTTCGGCGTGGTCGGCGACCTGTTCACCATCGCCCCACAGCTCCAGGAGGAGGTCGCCCGCAGGCGCTCGTGAGGTGGGTCGGCCGCGAAGGCCCCGACGGTGCTCCGTCCGGGGTCTTCGCCGCGGCCCCACCCTCCTGCCAGCGGACGAAACCACGCCGTTCGGTGACGACCGTACCTGAACGGCCCAGTGGTCTCACCCATCCGCGACGTGACGCGGTCGGCGGAGTTCACGACCCTCACTCTGTGCCAGACAGTCGATCCGAGTCGGTCGTGACGGGGCAGCGGGGCTCCTCGTCCGATGCGGCGTCGCGCAAGCCCCGTCCCGCACCCGAGCCCCCGCAGTTCGACATGGTGCTGCGTGGCTACGATCGCATCGAGGTCGACGAGTACATCGCCTCCCTCATGGAGGAGAACGCCGCCCTGCGTCGCGAGCTGGACGTGCGCGCGTCGCGACCCGAGGCCCAGCCGGCGCCCCAGCCGGCCGCGCAGCCCTCGGCGCCGCAGTACGACGTCGACACCCCGGCCGAAGACAGCTTCGGCTTCCGCGCCGAGAAACTCCTGCGCCTGGCCGAGCGCGAGTCCGTCGAGATGCGCACCCGCGCGACGCGCGAGGCCGAGGCCGTCGAGGCCGCCGCGCGGCGACGCTCCGAGGAGCAGGTGCGCGCGGCGGAGAAGGAGGCCGACGAGATCCGCTCGACGGCGACCCAGGAATCCGCCCGGCTGAAGAAGCAGGCCGCGCAAGAGGTGGCCCGGCTGGGTCACCTGCACCGGGCGACGAAGGGCGAGATCCGCCGCCTCTCGCAGATGCTGAACGCCGAGCTGGAACGGCCCGACCCCGAGGGCCTGAACGCCGACGACGACCCGCCGACCGCCGACGGGCCCCCGCCGGAGGCCGGGAAGCCGACATCGAACTGAGTGCGGCATCCCGCTCCGGCCTTCTGTGGCCGGTGCTGGTCGCGGCCGCCGCGGCCGCCGCGCACCTCGCCGTCGCGATGCGGAGCGACCGGTTCGTCGCGACGGTCGGCGAGGCCCGTCTCGCCGCCGCCACGTTCGCCGCGCGCGGCGCCGACCTGGGCGGCATCACCCTGCCCGCGGCCGACCGGTTCGCCGTGCGCCAGTTCGCCGTCGTGCAGACGCTCCTCCCGACCGCCGGCGTCCCTGTCGTCGACGCGGCTCGGTACGCCGCGCTCGCCTTCGGGTTCCTGTCCGTCGTGCTGCTCTGGCCCGTGCTGCGAGCCCTGGGCGCGGGCCCGGTGCCTGCCGCCGTCGCCACCGGTCTGATCGGCGTGCTGCCTCCGGTCGTCACCCTGCACGCCGGGATCAGTGCCGCCGCCCCCGCCACGATGTGGCTGGTCGCCGCGGCGGCGCTGGTGGCCCGCGCCCGGCGCCGCGGCGCGCCGGCCGCCGTCGTGGCGGCGCTGGCCGCCCTCACCTCACCCCTCGCCGCCGCCGCACTGCTCGCGCTGGCCGCGCACCTCCTCCACGACCGGGTGCTGGGCGGCCGCCTGCCGCCCGCCGCCCGGCTCCCGATCACCGTCGCGACGGGCGCGACGGCCGTCGCGGTGGCGGCCGTCGCGGCAGGCAACGGCCCGCTCGCGGGCGTCGGCGGACCGGTGGCCGGATGGGGCACCACCGTCGTCGCCGTCGGCGCCGGGATCGTGCTCGCCTGGCTGGCCTGGACGCAGCACCCCGAGCTGCGGCCCGCGCTGACCCCGGCCGTCCTGCTGCTCGCCGTCGCCGTGGTGCCCGGAGCCGCTCGGTCCGCCGCGCTGCTGCTGGTGCTGCCGTTCCTGGCCGTGGTGTTCGCGCTGCTCGCCGAGCCGGTCGTCGCCGCGCGGCCGGAGCGCCGGACGGTCCTCCAGGCCGTCCCCCTGACCGCCCTCGCGCTGGCGGCCACCGTCGGGCTCCTCGGGGTGGTCAACACCGTGCCCGCACCGCCGACCGAGCTGGCCACCTGGGTGGGCAGCGAGCTGAGCCCCGACGCCGTGATCCGCGCGGACCCGCTGGACCGCGCCGAGCTGTCGGCGGGGGGCGTCGCCGCCGAACGCCTGCGCGACCTGGGCGAGCCGGCCCGGCCCGGCGATCTCCTGATGGTCACCGACCGCCCGGCGACCCGTGCTGCCGACGCGCCGGCGTCGCGCTGCGTCGCCATCGCGACCCTGGCTGCCGTCCCCCGGGGTTCCGGCGGCGCTCCGACGACGGTGTGCCCCGCCGCCCCGCTCGAACCGCGGACGGTCGTGGCCGAACAGGCGGCGCGCGCCCGGTTCGGCGCGGCGCTCGCCCGCAACCCCTCGCTCGAGCTGCAGCCGGAGGCGGCCGCGGCCCTGGAGGCGGGGCTCGTCGATCCGCGGGTGGTGCTGGTGCTCGCCGACCTGGCCAGCCCGCGCCGCCTGGCGGTCGACGACTTCCCCGTCGAGCCGCTGGAACCCCCGTACGCACTGCGGCGGCACGTCCTGCTCAGCGCGGTCGACGGGATGCCCGCCGCGGGTGACCCGCAGCCGCTGATGCGGACGTGGTTCGCCAGCCAGCAGAGCCCGTTCGTGCCCAACTCGATCGAGGTCCGGGGCGAGGCCCTGCTCATCGGATTCCCGGCTCCCACCCCGACGGGACTGATCGCCGGATGACCCCACGGAGGTTCTCCATTCGCGCCACCCGCGCCGCTGTCGCCGCAGTTCTGGCGGCCTTACTGCTCGCTCTCGGGGCGCCCGGGGTGGCCGTCGCGGCCCCGGCCGCCGAGCCCCCCGCCTACCTCCGGCTGGCCCACCTGTCCCCGGACACACCGACCGTCGACGTCTACGTCGACTCCGCAGCCGATCCGGCACGCTCGTTTGTCGTGCAGGGCGTGGGCTACGGGGCGGTGTCGCAGTACCAGCCGCTGCCGCCCGACAGCTACGTGATCAGCATGCGGGCCGCGGGCGCGGAGGCCTCGTCCCCGCCGGTCATCTCCGCCACGGTCGACGCCCGGTCCGGGGCCGCCTACACGGTCGCGGGCACGGGCAAGTCGTCCGATCTCGGCCTGTCGGTGCTGGACGACAAGCTCGACATCCCGCCGACCGGTAAGGCCAGCGTCCGGGTGATCAACGCGGCGTTGAGCGTGCCGTCCGCGGACGTCGGGCCGGTGAACGGGCCGGTGTGGGCGAAGGGCGTGCAGTTCGGGACCGAGACCGCCTACGTCGACTGCCCGCTCGGCAAGTGGGACCTCGCCGTGAGCTCGGCCGGGACCTCGACGACAGTGCCGCTCACGCTGCAGGAGAACTCGACCTACACCGTGCTGCTGATCGACAAGGGCAAGGGCCTGGAGCCACAGATCACCCGCGACAGCACCGGGGCGGGCACCGTGCCCTCCGGCGCGGTCGAGACCGGGCTCGGCGGTGCGGCGGGCCCGGACCTGCTGCCGGCCGCGGTCGCCGCGGCCGCGGTGCTGCTGCTCGCCGGCCTGGGTGTGGCGCGGTCCCGCCGGGGCGCCCGTGGACGATGAGGGTCCGGCGTCGGCGGACGTGATCGACGGCGACCGACCGCCCGCCGAGTCACGCCCGCGCCGACACGTCGGCTTCGGTGTCGGGGTCGCCGTCGCCGTGGGTGTGGTGGTCGCCGTCGTCGGCGCCGGGACGGCCGTGGGCGGCCCCGGTCCCGCACCTGCGCCGATCGCGGCGACCTCGCGGGTGCACAGCGCGCTCGATCCGATGCCGGTCCAGGCCGCGTCGGCTCCGACAGCCGCCATGCTGCGGGCCACCGCGGTGCACCTGCCGACCCTCGGCGTCGACAGCACTCTCGTCGACCTCGACGTCGGGGCCGACGGCGTGCTGGTGCCGCCGGTCGACCCGGATGTGGCGGGCTGGTACCGCCGCGGCGCGGCACCCGGGGAGCAGGGGCCTGCGGTGATCGCGGGGCACGTCGACTCGCGCTCCGGGCCCGCCGTCTTCTCCCGCCTCGACGAGCTCGCGCCGGGCGACCCGGTCGAGGTGGACCGGTCGGACGGGAAGGCCTTCGCGTACCGGGTGGTCTCCGTCGAGAGCCATCCCAAGACCGCCTTCCCGACGGCGCTGGTCTACGGCCCGGCGCCCGGTTCCGTGCTGCGGCTGATCACGTGCGGGGGCGTGTTCGACCCCCACAGCCGCCACTACCGCGACAACGTGGTCGTGACCGCGGTCGCGGTGCCGTAGGGCACCCGGCACCCCCGCGCCGCAGCGCCGCGCGGCGACTACCCTGGAACCCCGGCACACCGACGGGACGGCGAGGATCTTCGTGAACGTGGAACCCGTGAACGCAGAACCGGGCACCTACCTCGACCACGCCGCCACCACGCCGATGCTGCCCGAGGCCGTGGCGGTGATGGCCGAGGCGCTGACTCGCACGGGCAACGCCTCGTCGCTGCACTCCGCCGGCCGCCGGTCGCGCCGGCTCGTCGAGGAGTCCCGCGAGCGGATCGCCGCGGCGGTCGGCGCGCGGCCGTCGGAGGTCGTGCTCACCACGGGCGGTACCGAGAGCGACAACCTCGCGGTCAAGGGCCTCTTCTGGGCGCGGCGGTCGGCCGACCCGCGCCGCACGCGCGTGCTCGTCTCGGAGATCGAGCACCACGCCGTGCTCGAGTCGGCCGAGTGGCTCGCCGAGCACGAGGGCGCCGAGGTCGTCCCGCTGCCCGTCGACCGGTTCGGCCGGGTACAGCCGGCCACCCTGCGCGCCGCACTCGCCGAGGCCCCCGAGCGCGCTGCGCTGGTGTCGGTGATGTGGGCGAACAACGAGGTCGGCACGGTCAACCCGGTGCGCGAGCTCGTCGAGGTCGCTCACGAGTACGCCGTGCCGCTGCACACCGACGCCGTGCAGGCCGTCGGGATCCTGCCCGTCGACTTCGCCGCCTCCGGCGCGGACGCGCTCACCCTGACCGGCCACAAGCTCGGCGGCCCCTACGGCGCGGGCGCGCTCCTGCTGCGGCGCGAGGCGACGTTGACGGCGCTGCTGCACGGCGGGGGCCAGGAGCGCGATGTCCGCTCCGGCACCCTCGACACCCCGGCGATCGTCGCGCTCGCCACGGCGGTCGAGATCTCCGTGGCCGACGCCCCGCGCCGGGCCGCGATGCTCGCCGGGCTGCGCGACGACCTCGTCGGCAAAGTGTTGGCCACCGTGCCCGACGCCCGTCTGAACGGCGACCCCGGTACCGGCACGGTCGGCGGCGGCCCCTCGAGGCTGCCGGGCAATGCGCACCTGTCGTTCCCGGGATGCGAGGGCGACAGCCTGCTCATGCTGCTCGACGCGCACGGCATCGAGTGCTCCACCGGCTCGGCCTGCACGGCGGGTGTCGCCCAGCCCAGCCACGTGCTGATCGCGATGGGCGCGGACGAGGCGAAGGCACGGGGGTCGCTGCGCTTCTCCTTCGGGCACACCTCCACCTCCGACGACGTCGAGGCGGTGGCCGCCGTGATCGGTCCGGTCGTCGAGCGGGCCCGGCGGGCCGGGCAGCCGCACGGCGGACGGGTGCCGGCGAGCCGATGAGAGTGCAGCACAGATGAGAGTTCTGGCCGCGATGAGCGGCGGCGTCGACTCGGCCGTGGCCGCCGCGCGGGCCGTCGCCGCCGGGCACGACGTCGTCGGGGTGCACCTGGCGCTGTCGCAGACCTCCGCCGCGCTGCGCACCGGTTCGCGGGGCTGCTGCTCGCGGGAAGACGCTTCGGACGCCCGCCGTGCCGCGGACGTGCTCGGCATCCCGTTCTACGTGTGGGACTTCGCCGCCCGGTTCACCGAAGACGTCGTCGACGACTTCGTCGCCGCCTACGCGAGCGGGCAGACCCCGAACCCGTGCCTGCGCTGCAACGAGAAGATCAAGTTCTCCGCACTGCTCGACAGGGCGCTGGGGCTGGACTTCGACGCCGTCTGCACCGGGCACTACGCGCAGCTGCACCAGGGCGTCCTCCGGCGGGCGGTCGACGCGGACAAGGACCAGTCGTACGTCCTCGCCGTGCTGACGGCCGAGCAGTTGCGGCACGCGATGTTCCCCTTGGGCGACACGCCCAAGCCGGAGGTGCGGGCCGAGGCCGCGGCGCGCGGGCTGCGGGTGGCGGACAAGCCCGACAGTCACGACATCTGCTTCATCCCCTCCGGCGACACCCGCGGCTTCCTCGCCGACCGCCTCGGCGCCCGCCCGGGCGAGGTCGTCGACGCCGGGTCCGGCGAGGTGCTGGCGCGCCACGACGGCGTGCACGGGTTCACCGTCGGCCAGCGGCGCGGCCTGGGGCTGGGCCGACCGGCCGCGGACGGGCGGCCCCGCTACGTCCTGGGCATCGAGCCGGTGAGCGGCACCGTGCGTGTCGGCCCGGCGGAGTCCCTGGACGTGTGGTCGCTCGAGGCCCGCGAGACGGTGTGGAGCGACGGTGCGGGGCCGGACGGGCCGGTGGAGTGTGTCGCCCAGGTGCGGGCGCACGGTGGTCTCGCGCCCGCCACTGCTCACCCGGTGGGCCGCGACCTGCGCGTCGAGCTGGACGAGCCGCTGCGCGGCGTCGCCCCCGGCCAGGCGGTGGCGCTGTACCGGCCGGACCCCGCGGGCGACGTCGTGCTGGGCAGCGCGACGATCACCGCAGCCCGTTGAGCGGTCAGCACCAGACGTGTGCAGGTCGCCCCGGCTGAGGGCTAAAAGCTGAACGTCGTGGCGCCGTCGCCGATCCACTGCCACAGCGGCACGGTCCCGCCCATGTCCGCCCCGGCGATCAGGGTGCCGGAGTCGATCTTCTTGGCGTTGACGCAGATCGGGCACACGAGGTAGCGGCCGCCGGCCCGCTCGTAGCGGTCCATCAGCTCGGGCAGCGGGGGGCAGCCGTCGCAGGCGGTGCCGACGGCGACCCCGGGGACGGCGAGCCGTACCGCCTCCTTGGTCAGGAACATCATCGTCGGGCGGCCCTGCTCGGCGGCGCCGACGGCCATGAGGAAGGCCACCGTGACCCGCTCGGCGTCCTCCAGTCCGGTGCTCAGGCTGATCGCGGCCTTGCCGGGGATGGTGCTCATCTCGTCCTCGATTCGTCGGTGGGCTACCGAGGACAAGTGTCGGGATCCGAAGGGGCGGCCGATTCCGCGTCAGCCGCCGACCTCGTGCCGTCGGACCGCGCCTTCGTGGCGGTCGGCACGCAGGCTCAGCCTGCGGCGAGCAGCCGGGCGACCGCCGCGGCGCGCGCCGCCCGTCCGGTGAGGCCGAGCTTGGCGTAGATGCTGGTCAGGTGGCGTTCGACGGTACGGACGCTCAGGGAGAGCGCCAGCGCGACCTCGGCGTTGTCCCGGCCTTGCCCGACCAGGCGCAATACGTCGACCTCGCGGTCGGTGAGCGAGCGCAGCGCGCCGGCGGGAGTTCCTGCGGAGACCCGGTCGGGGGTCAGGAAGGCCGTGACCTCGTCGACGAACACCGGCCACGCCGGCTCGTCGGCCAGCGTGATGTGGTTGTCGCTGTCCAGCGACACCAGGCGGGCGCCCGGGATCCGCGCGGCCAGCTCGCGGCCCAGCGAGAAATCGATCATGCGGTCGCCGCGCGCGTGCAGCACGAGGGTCGGCACGGTCAGCCCCGGCAGCAGGTCGCGGACGTCGGCCTGCATCCGTCCGGCGCGGGCAAGCACGGCGTTCTCGGTCGAGGTCGCGCGGGCCTGCAGGTCGTCGAGCCAACCGGCCTGCTCGGCGGTCGCGCCCGGGATCAGGAGGTTGGTGAACACCCGTCGGAACGTGCTGTCGGGCCGCGCCCAGCCGACTTTGATCATCTGCCGGAACGTCTGTTCCAGCTCCACGGCCTGCGGGTCCGTCTGGTCCATGGCCCGCCCGTAGGTGCCGTAGAGGATCAGGCGCGACAGCCGCCCGGGATGGCGGGCCGCGTACGCGACACCCACCGGCCCGCCCTGCGACATGCCGACCATGGCGAACCGGTCCAACCCGGCGGCGTCGGCGACGGCTTCGAGGTCGGCGACGCGGGCGGGCAGGCCGAAGTCGGCGACGTCCCAGTCCGACATCCCGTTGCCACGCTCGTCGTAGCGGATCACGGTCGCGACCCGTCCGAGGTCGAGCAGGAAGTGCCGCCACACCGGGCTCTGCCAGTCGAACTCGAGGTGGCTGAGCCAACAGGCCGCGAGCAGCAGCGGCGGACCGGACCCGTGGACGGCGTAGGCGATGCGCGTGCCGTCCGCGCTGCGGCAGAACCGGACGTCCTGCGGCGGCGCGCCGTCCACCCGGGCCGGCCGCGACATTCCCGCAGCGTAGTGCTCCGTCGAGGACGTCCACCACCGTCCGGGCGCGCTCCGGACCACGTCCGCGTCGGCGCGCTCCTCATGCCAGCAAGGCCACCTTCCAGACGCCTGGCGCCCTGAAGGTGGCCTTGCTGACACGGCGACGCAGGCCGGGTTGGCGCGAATCCGGCCTTTCGGGCACTCTTCGCGCGTCACCACGCCGAGGAGGTCGCCGTGACCCAGTCCGGTGCTCGAGACCGTCCGGTCGGCGAGCAGGTGCGTCCCGGCGACGTCGCCGAGCAGGCCGCGAAGCCGGTGCGGGTGGCCGCCCGTGTCGGGCTCGTCGCGTACGGGTTGGTCAACCTGGTGCTGGCGAGCCTCATCGCCCAGGTCGCTCTGGGGCAGCGCGAGCGTGCCGACAAGAAGGGCGCGCTGCAGGAGATCGCCGAGACCGGGGTCGGCCGGATGCTGCTGTGGGTGGTCGTGGCGACCCTGGTCGCGCTGGTGGTCGTGCGGCTCGTCGACGCGGTGTCCGCGCTCCGGGAGCGGAGCGGGGCCGGACGGATCGCCCTCGCGGTCGGCGAGGCCGTCGTCTTCGCGGTGCTGGCCCGATCGGCGGCCGCGATCGCGCAGGCCGAGGGCGGCGACTCGTTCAGCAAGTCGGTCGTCGCCGTGCTGTTCGGCCTGCCAGGCGGACGGTTCCTGGTGGGGCTCGTCGGGGTCGCGGTCCTCGCGGCGGGTGGGTACGCGGTCGTGCACGGCGTACGCCGCGCCTTCATGCGCGAACTGGCGCCGCCCGCCCGCCTGCGCCGCCTGGTCGTCGTGCTCGGCACGGTGGGCTGGACGGTGCTCGGGGTCGCGGGTGCGACGGCCGGAGTGCTGCTGGTCGGCGCGGCCATCCGGTTCGACCGCGCGGCCCCTGTCGGCCTCGACGCCGGGATCCGCGCGCTGGCCCAGCAGCCGTTCGGGCCCGTGCTGCTGCTCCTGCTCGCAGCCGGGCTGGCGGTCTTCGCCGTCTACTGCCTGTTCGACGCGCGGTACCGCGCGGAGTAGGGCGACCGCACGCTGGTAGACCTGGCCCGTGAGTACCGATCCCGACCTCGAGGCCGCGCTGGCCGCCGCCGGCCTCGCCGGTGCCGCGCCGGGCACCACGGTGCCCGGCCCGCTGGTGATCGCCGGCCCCGACGACCTGCCCGACGCACCCGCTCCTGAGCGGGTCCGCTGGCCCGCGGGTGCGGCGACGGGGGTCGGCTCGTTGCCGGGTACGGACGTCACCGAGGCTGCGAGCACGGTCGTCGGGGAACTGCCGCTCCTGCCGCACCTGCCCGAGCTGCCCGCACGCGGGGTCGGGGCCGACATGATCGGACGGACCGCCGCGCTGCTCGTCGACCTCGCGGTCGAGGTCGTGCCCACCGGCTGGCGGGTGACAGCGCGGCCCGGCCGCGACCACCGGCGCGCGCTGGACCTCCTGCGCTTCGACATCGACGCCCTCGACGCCGCGTGCGCAGGCCCGCGGCCGGAGTGGGTGAAGGTGCAGGCCGCCGGGCCGTGGACGCTCGCGGCCTCGGTCGAGCTGCACACCGGGCACCGGGTGCTCACCGACCGGGGCGCCGTCCGCGAGTTCGCCGGCAGCCTGGGGGAGGGGCTGCGGGCCCACGTCGCGGAGATCGCGGAGCGGACCGGCGCGCGGGTGCTCGTCCAGCTCGACGAGCCGAGCCTGCCCGCGGTGCTCGAGGGGAGGCTGCCGACGGCGTCGGGTTGGGGGACGGTCCGGTCCGTGGCGGCCCCGGACGCCCAGGACCTGCTGCGCGACCTCATCGCCGCCATCGGCGCACCGGTGGTGGTGCACTGCTGCGCAGTGGACCCACCGGTCCGGCTGCTCGCCGCCACCGGGGTGGCGGGGATCGGGATCGACGCCACCCTGCCCGCGGTGAGCGGCCCGACCGCGGTCCCGGCGGCGCTGGACGCGCTGGGCGAGGTGTGGGATGAGGGGATCCCGCTGCTGCTCGGGCTGGTCCCAGCGGTGCCGCGGCGCGGTGGCGCTGTGGAGGCCGGGTCGAGCCGCCCCGAGCCGCGCGACCCGCGCTCCGACGACCCGCGCTCCACGTCCCCGGACTCGTCGGCTGCCCTGCGGACCGTCGCCCGGCGCGCCTTCGATCTGGCCGATCGCCTCGGCTTCGACCGGTCCCGCCTCGGGGAGCTCGCCGTCCCCACCCCCACCTGCGGGCTGGCCGGCGCCACATCGGCCTGGGCCCGCCGCGCGATGGCGCTGTCCCGCGAGCTCGGCAAGGCGTTCGTCGACCCGCCGGAGAGCTGGTGACCCGCCGCATCCACCGCGCTCTGCTCGTGAGGTGAACACCACGGTCCTCTCCGGGCCCGACCGCAGCGCTCACGTTGCTCTCACGGGTGGACCCGGGCGACAGCCGGTTCGCCCGGCTGAGAATGTCGGTGGCCCTCGTTAGCCTCACCGTCGTGAGCACCGACACCGACCCCCGCGAGCGGCACGCGAGGCTGGCTGCCGAGGTGGCCGACCACCAGTTCCGCTACTACGTGCTCGACGCGCCGATCGTCTCCGACGGGCAGTTCGACACGCTGTGGCGCGAGCTGGTGGAGCTCGAGGAGAAACATCCGGAGCTGTCGACGCCCGACTCGCCCACGCAGAAGGTCGGCAGCAAGTTCTCCACGGACTTCACGGCGCACGACCACCTGGAGCGGATGCTCAGCCTCGACAACGCGTTCTCCCCGGACGAGATGCGCGCCTGGGCGGAGCGGGTCGCGCGCGAGGTCGGCGAGGTGTCGTACCTCTGTGAGCTGAAGATCGACGGGCTCGCGGTGAACCTGCTCTACGAGAACGGCGTGCTCACCCGCGCTCTGACCCGTGGCGACGGCCGCACCGGCGAAGACATCACGCTGAACATGCGCACTCTCGAGGAGGTCCCCGAGCGGCTCACCGGCACGGCCGAGTTCCCGGTGCCCGAGCTGGTCGAGGTGCGGGGCGAGGTGTACTTCCGGCTGGCCGACTTCGAGGCGCTCAACGCGTCGCTGGTCGAGGCCGGGAAGCCGCCGTTCGCGAATCCGCGCAACACCGCTGCGGGTTCGCTGCGCCAGAAGGACCCGCGCGTCACCGGGTCGCGGCACCTGCGGCTGATCTGCCACGGGCTCGGCAAGCGGATCGGGTTCGACCCGCGGCGCCAGTCGGAGGCCTACGCGGCCCTGCGGACGTGGGGGCTGCCGGTGTCGGACCGCACGGTGGTCCGCCACGGCGTCGGCGAGGTGCTCGAGCACGTCACGTACTGGGGCGAGCACCGCCACGACATCGAGCACGAGATCGACGGCGTGGTGGTGAAGGTGGACGAGGTGGCGCTGCAGCGCCGGCTCGGCGCCACGTCCCGCGCGCCCCGCTGGGCGATCGCCTACAAGTACCCGCCCGAGGAGGCCACCACGAAGCTCCTCGACATCCGGGTGAACGTCGGCCGCACCGGGCGGGTCACGCCGTTCGCGTTCATGGAGCCGGTCACCGTGTCGGGCTCGACGGTGTCGCTCGCGACCCTGCACAACGCGGACGAGGTGCGGCGCAAGGGCGTGCTGATCGGCGACCGCGTGGTGATCCGCAAGGCCGGCGACGTCATCCCGGAGGTGCTCGGGCCGGTGGTCGACGCCCGCGACGGCACCGAGCGCGCGTTCGTGATGCCCACCCACTGTCCGGAGTGCGGCACGGCGCTGGCCCGGCAGAAGGCCGGCGACGTCGACCTGCGCTGTCCGAACGCGCGCTCGTGTCCCGCGCAGCTGCGTGAGCGGCTGTTCCACCTCGCAGGCCGCGGGGCGTTCGACATCGAGGTGCTGGGCTACGAGGCGGCGACGGCCCTGCTGACCTCGGGGGTGTTGCAGGACGAGGGCGACGTCTTCGCCCTGACCGAAGACGACCTGCTCCGCGTCGAGCTGTTCCGCACCAAGGCGGGCGCGCTGTCGGCGAACGGGCGCAAGCTGCTCGACAACCTCGACTCCGCCAAGGACCGGCCGCTGTGGCGGGTGCTGGTGGCGTTGTCGATCCGGCACGTGGGGCCGACGGCCGCACAGGCGCTGGCGCGGGAGTTCGGCTCGCTGGACGTGATCGAGGCGGCGGCGGAGCAGGCGGCGCGCGACACCGAGGCGGCGGGAGTGGCGCTCACGTCGGACGGCGCGGCGGGGGAGCCGGACTCAGCCGAGGACGGCGACGTCCCCGCCCCGAGTTCAGAGACCGCATCGGTGACAGCTGTCGCCGGCCCGGACGAGACGGCCGTCGGGGATGCCGCCGCTGCCGAGGCCGAGCGGGCCGCCGCGGAGGAGGCCGAGGCAGACGCTCGAGCCGCCGCCGAGGCCAAGGTCGCCCGCGACGCGGTCCGCGCCCGGACCAGGGCCGTCGCCGCCGCGCTGGCCCCGATCGCCTCCGTCGACGGGGTGGGCCCCACGATCGCCGCGGCGGTACGCGACTGGTTCGCCGTCGACTGGCACCGCGACGTCGTCGCGCGCTGGCGGGCGGCCGGCGTGCGGATGGTCGACGAGGTCGACACCTCCGTGCCGCGCACCCTCGAGGGCCTCTCGATCGTCGTCACCGGCTCGATGGAGGGCTTCTCCCGCGACGAGGCGAAGGAGGCGATCATGTCGCGCGGGGGCCGGGCGGCGGGATCGGTGTCGAAGAAGACGGCGTTCGTCGTCGCGGGCGACGCGCCGGGGTCGAAATACGACAAGGCGCTCGAGCTGGGTGTCCCCCTCCTCGACGAATCGGGCTTCCGCGTCCTGCTCGAGCGCGGGCCCGAGGCGGCGCGGGAGGTGGCCACAATCGGCGGTTGACAGAGCCGTGACCCAAGAGCCTGTGATTACAGGCCGTGTCGATCTTCGGGTGTCGCGCTTGGCGGTTAGTCTTGTCGTGTCAGGGTGACGGGGCGGACCGGAAGGACGGTGTGCGGTGCTGCAGGCGGCGCTCAACGGCTCGCGTCCGGAGGACGCGCACCCGGCGCTCCCGGTGCAGGCCCGCCACCTCGCCCGCGACGCACGCGCCGTCGCCCGCCTCGGCATCACCTCCGTGCACGTGCACCCGCGAGGGCCCGACACCCTCGAGACCCTCGAACCCGTGCACGTCGGCGACGCCGTCGCGGCGATCCGCACGGAGGTTCCGTCGATGGAGATCGGCGTCACCACCGGCCGCTGGATCCAGCCCGATCCCCGCCTGCGGATCGAGGCCGTGCTCGCATGGGGCCGACTCGGCCTGGCCAAGCCCGACTTCTGCTCGGTGAACGTGCACGAACTGGGCTGGGTCGAGATCTGCAACGCGGCCGCGTCGGTCGGGATCGGCGTCGAGCTCGGCGTGTGGACGAGCGGCGACGCGGTCACGCTGCGTAAGAAGGGGATCCCGCCGATGACGACGCGGGTGCTCGCCGAGTCGACGGTGACGGACCCGGACACCGCCGTCGCCGAGTCGGTCCGGATCCTGCGGGCGCTGGGCAAGCTGTCGGTCCCGGTCCTCCTGCACGGCGAGGAGGGCGGCGCCTGGCCGGTGCTGGAGTACGCACTGCGCACCAAACAGGACACCCGCATCGGCTTCGAAGACGTGCTCCAGCGGCCCGACGGCTGGCTCGCCACCGGCAACGACGACCTCGTGAGGGCCGCGCAACAGATCAGAGTCTGAGCGACACTGCACGACGCGCCGGGCGCGCAGACACCTGCCGGATGCAGGGGGCGTACCCAGAAAGCCTGCAACTAATTTTGGTGTTTGCAACGGAACTCGCCCGCTTGGCGTGGTTCGCGGCGTGGCAATCCGTCGGTCCGCTCAAATACCGTGAGTGGCATGGTGCATTGGCGGGAGATCGGAAGCCGCGCGGCGGCGCGGGCGCGCGATGTCGCGAACCTGCTGACCACGCCGCTGCTGCCCGACGACATCCTGGGCACGCTCAATCCCGTCTGGTCGACCACCGAGCCGGCCGGTCGGGTCGTCGCGGTGCGTCGGGAGACCGCCGACACCAGCACGCTGCTCATCCAGACCGGACCGCGCCGCCAGAGGCACCGGCCCGGCCAGTACGTCGGCGTCGGCACCCGGCTCGACGGGGTGTGGCACTGGCGCACGTACTCGGCGACGTCGCGGCCCGACGACCGCCTGCTCGCCGTCACCGTGACCGCGATCCCGGGCGGGACCGTCTCGGGAGCGCTGGCCCACGCGACGCCCGTGGGCACCGTGCTGCGGCTCGGCCCGCCGGCTGGCGAGTTCGTGCTGCCCGAGCCGGTGCCCGAGAAGCTGCTGTTCGTCACCGCCGGTAGCGGCATCACCCCTGTGATGGGGATGCTGCGCCATCTCGCGGCGACCCGGCCGGACTCACTCGCCGGTGCCGTCGCCGTGCACTGCGACCGGACCGCGGAGGACGTCGTCTTCGGGGCGGAACTGCGGGCACTCGCCTCGGCGACCGGGATGCGGCTCGTCGAGCGGCACACCGCCCTCGACGGGCGACTGACCCCGGACGCCCTGACCTGCCTCGTGCCCGACTGGGCCGCGCGGAAGACCTGGGCGTGCGGTCCGGCAGGTCTGCTCGACGACCTGGGCGACTGGTGGGACCGCCACGGCGATGCGGACGTGCTGCACGTCGAGCGGTTCGTCGCCCCCCGCCCGGCCGCGGGAGCCGGCACCGGCGGCCGGGTCCGCTTCACCACCAGCAAGGTCGAGACCGAGGCGGCTCCCGGCGAGCCGCTGATGCTTGCCGGCGAGACCGCGGGGGCGCTGCTGCCCAACGGCTGCCGCATGGGCATCTGTCACACCTGCGTCGGGCGCCTGCTGTCGGGCGCCGTGACCAACCTGCACACCGGCGAGCTCCACGACACCCCCGGGGAACCGGTGCGGACCTGCGTGTCGGGCGCAGCCGGCGACGTCGAAATCGAACTGTAGAGATCTAGGAGACAGCGAGACACCGTGGCCACTCTCACCGCAGACCATCTGACCGACGAGCAGATCGAGGCGCTCGGCGCCGAGCTCGACGCGCTGCGCGCCGAGGTCGTCGCGAGCCTGGGCGAGCGCGACGCCCGCTACATCCACAAGGTGATCAGGACGCAGCGCGCCCTCGAGGTGAGCGCCCGCGGCCTGTTGCTCTTCGCGAAGTTCCCGCCGGCGTGGATCGCGGGAACAGCGGCGCTGTCGGTGGCCAAGATCCTGGAGAACATGGAGCTGGGCCACAACATCATGCACGGCCAGTGGGACTGGATGCGCGACCCGAAGATCCACTCCACGACGTGGGAGTGGGACCACGCCTGCGCGTCCGAGGGCTGGAAGAAGTCGCACAACTTCGAGCACCACACGTACACGAACGTGCTGGGCAAGGACCGCGACCTCGGCTACTCGATCATGCGCGTCTCGGCCGACCAGGAGTGGCACCCCGCCCACCTGATGCAGCCGGTGTACAACCAGCTGCTCGCGGCGTTTTTCGAGTGGGGTGTGGCGTTCTACGACCTCGAGTTCGACCTTGTCGCAGAGGGCAAGAAGTCCAAGGCGGCCTTCAGGGCCGACGCCATGCGCCTGTGGCGCAAGGCCCGCCGCCAGCTGGCGAAGGACTTCATCCTCTACCCGGCGATGTCCGGTCCCAAGGGGTTCCTGGCGAGCGCCGCCGCGAGCCTGGTGGCCAACACCGTGCGCAACTTCTGGGCGCACGCTGTGATCTTCTGCGGGCACTTCCCGGAGGGCGTCGAGACCTTCCCCGAGGAGCAGCTCGAGGGCGAGACCCGCGGCCAGTGGTACGTGCGGCAGATGATGGGGTCGGCGAACCTCTCGGGCGGCCCGGTCTTCCACACCATGACCGGCAACCTGAGCCACCAGATCGAGCACCACATCTTCCCGGACATCCCGAGCAACCGGTACGTGGAGATCGCGCCGCGGGTTCGCGAGATCTGCAAGCGCTACGGGCTGAACTACACCACCGGCCCGTTGACGAAGCAGTACGGCACCGTGCTGCGCAAGATCTCCCGCTACGCGCTGCCGCGCCGCGCGGAGCAGCGCGCAGCACTGGCGCACCGGACCCGCTCGATCGCGGCGCTGCCGGTGCGCTCCGAGATCCCGGAGACCCAGCAGCCGGTCCGTCTGGCGGGCTGAGGCTCGCGGACCCGCTCTCCTGGATCAGGAGGGCGGGTCCGTCGCGTCCGGGGGTGCCGGGTGGGTCATCCGCAGCGCGATCGCGACCTCCAGCCGCGCCCCCGGGTCGTCCAGCGCGTCGCCGAACACCTCGCGCAGCGCCGCCAGCCGGTACCGCACCGTCTGCGGGTGCACGTGGAGGGTCGCGGCCGCCACCGAGACGTCGCCGTGGGCGTCCAGCCAGGCCCGTAGCGTCTGCTCGCCCCGGGCTCCTGCCCCCGCCGGCAGGGCGTGCAGCGGGGCCAGCGCGTGTTCGCACAGCTCCGCGGCCAGCTCCGGCTCGGCGGCCAGCAGCAGTGCCAGCAGGTGCTCGTCCGCCCGGATCAGACCGGCCTGCGCCCTGCCCAGCAGGCCGGCGACGTGCAAGGGCCACGCGGCCTGGGCGCGGGCGACGGACCGGCTCGCCCGGGCCAGCTCGACCACCGGCCCGAGCACCGCGGGCCGATCGCGCACCGCGATCGTCACCCGGTCCTGCCAGGCGGTGCGACCAGGCACGGGGCGTTCCGGCACGGGCACGAGCGCGACCCCCACCGGGTCCAGGTTCGCGCCGATGGCGCCCGGCAGGCGCGCCGCGACCGCCACGGCCTCCTCGACGACCAGCGCGACCAGCCGCTCGGGCAGCCGCCAGGCGGCGGCCGCTGCCACCCGCTCCACCTCGGCGACGGGCGCGGACGGCTGCCGGGCAAGCAGCTCGACGAGGGCGTGCCGGCGGGTCTGCACCGATCCGGCGTTGCGCGCGTCCTCGTACGCCCACCCCGCCACCGACGCGGCCCCCAGCTGCTCGACGTAGGTGAACAGCGCCTCGGCCAGCGCGAAGATCACTTCCGGGGGCAGCTGCCGGGCGGCGGGGCTGCCCGCGATCCGCCGCCACGCCGTCCGGGTGCCGACCTGGTAGGCCGACTGCAGGGCCGCGAGCGTCCGCCCCTCGCGGTGCTCGAGCTGGCCCAGGGCGCGGTAGACCCGCAGATCACCGGGAGCGGCGTCGACGCCGAGCAGGTCGACGAACTGGTTGAGCGCCACCGAGACGCCCTCGGTGATCCGCCGGCCGAAGCGTCCTTCCAACGGCCGTGCGTACTCCGGCACGCCGGCCCGCACCGCCGCGATGATCTCCTCGGTCGCGCCGAGGAGCTCGGGACGCAGCGCGGGGCCGACCCAGTCGGGCACCCTCGCCCACGGTCGGTCCATCAGCTCTCCGTGAGCACCGTCGCGATGATCCCGGTCAGGTGCGTGAGGCGGGCCAGCTCGGACGGGCGGAACGCGGGGCCTCCGGGGCGGCCGACGACCAGCGCCCGCGGTGCCAGCCCCAGCGGAGCGGCGGCCAGTTCGGTGTCCAGCGCCGTCCAGGGAGTGGGCACCCACTGCACCTCGGGGTCGATCACCACCGTGCGTTCCAGCGGCAGCCACGGCAGGTCCGCCGCCACCGTCTCCGGCGCGGCCGTGCTCTGGGCGAGCCGGTACGACCGGGTGCCCTCCCGGACCACGACGATCGCCCACCCGGCCCGGAAGATCCGCGGCACGCCCTCGGCGAGCAGCGGGAGCCCCTCCTTGGGGTCGTTGGTGATCTCCTCGATCAGCGCCAGCTCGCGCGCGGTGTCCAGGCGCCCGGAGTGCGGCCGGACCGACTCGACCTCGACGCCGGGGACCGACTCGGCAGCGGTGATCAGCACGTCGGGCGGGCGCCCGGAGGGCAGCTCCACGGCCAGGTCGTCGACGGCGTGGCCGTCGGCCCGCTCGACGACGTCGACGCCCAGGATGTCTGCGCCCGCATTGCCGAGCGCGGTCGCCACGGCTCCCAGGCTGCCCGGCTTGTCCGGTAGGACCACCCGCAGCAGGAACGACACGCGGCACACCCTCTCGATGAGATCGACGAGGCCCTCCGGCCTCCGAACGCCGCGTGCCCCGCCGTGCGCGTCGGCACGGCTGCTGCGGCGGAACTGCCGATTCTGTCAGGCGCAGGCGCCCCGGATGCAACAGCAGCGTGACGGTCACCGCACCGAGAGTCGATCATGCCCTGCTGACAGCGGCCGTGGGGAGGTCTGCGAGGCGCGTCCGCCTCCGCGCCTAGGCTGTAGTGACGGGCGCCCTTCCGGTGCCCGCAACGTCCGTAGGAGGGACATGTCCGCCGACTCCCCGGGCACGATCAGCCGGGACGAGGTCGCGCACCTCGCCCGGCTCGCCCGGCTCGCCGTCACCGACCGTGAGCTCGACCTGTTCGCCGGCCAGCTCGACGTCATCCTCGGCGCCGTCGCGCGCGTCGGCGAGGTCGCCCGTCCTGGGTCCGATTCAGGCGACATCCCGCCGACGTCGCACGCCGTGCCGCTGGTGAACGTCTTCCGCCCGGACGAGCGCCGCCCCGGCCTCACGCAGGAGCAGGCCCTGGCCTGTGCGCCCGCCGCCGAGGACGGCCGCTTCCGCGTGCCGCAGATCCTGGGGGAGGAGGCCTGATGGAGCTCACCCGTCTCTCCGCCGCAGCGTTGGCCGAGAAGATCCACTCGCGGGAGGTCTCGGCGGTCGAGGCCGCCCAGGCGCACCTGGACCGGATCGCCGCCGTCGACGGCACGGTGCACGCCTTCCTGCACGTCGCCGGCGAGGCGGCGCTCGAGTCGGCATCGCTGGTCGACGCCGCGCTCGACGCCGGCACTCCGCCCGCCTCCCCGCTGGCCGGAGTCCCGCTCGCGCTCAAGGACGTGTTCACCACGTCCGACATGCCCACCACCTGCGGATCGAAGATCCTCGAAGGCTGGCGGCCGCCCTACGACGCCACGGTCACGGCGCGGCTGCGCGCCGCCGGGATCACGATCCTGGGCAAGACGAACATGGACGAGTTCGCGATGGGCTCGTCCACCGAGTACTCGGCCTACGGCCCCACCCGCAACCCGTGGGACACCACCCGCATCCCGGGCGGCTCCGGTGGCGGTTCGGCCGCGGCCCTCGCGGCCTTCGAGGCGCCGCTGGCCATCGGGACGGACACCGGCGGCTCGATCCGCCAGCCCGCCGCGATGACCGGAACGGTCGGCGTGAAGCCCACCTACGGCGGCGTCTCCCGCTACGGCCTCGTCGCCTGCGCGTCATCGCTGGACCAGGGCGGTCCCTGCGCCCGGACGGTGCTCGACGCCGCGCTGCTCCACGAGATCATCGGCGGCTACGACCCGCTCGACTCCACGTCGATCAACGCGCCGGTGCCCTCGGTCGTCGAGGCGGTGCGCGCCGGGGCGTCGGGCGACCTGAGCGGCGTCCGGGTCGGTGTGGTCCGGGAGCTCGGCGGCGAGGGCTACCAGCCGGGCGTCGAGCGGGCGTACCGCGCGGCCGTCGAGCGGCTGGAGAAGTTGGGCGCCGAGGTCGTCGAGGTCAGCTGCCCGCACTTCGAGTACGGGCTGGCCGCGTACTACCTGATCCTGCCGAGCGAGGTGTCGAGCAACCTCGCCCGGTTCGACGCCATGCGCTACGGCCTGCGCGTCGCGGGCGGCGCCTCGGCCGAGGAGGTCATGGCGCTCACCCGCGAGGCCGGGTTCGGCCCCGAGGTCAAGCGGCGGATCATCCTCGGCACGTACGCGCTCTCGTCGGGCTACTACGACGCCTACTACGGCCAGGCGCAGAAGGTCCGCACCCTGATCGCCCGCGACTTCGCCGCGGCATTCGAGCAGGCCGACGTGCTGGTCTCGCCCACGGCGCCCACCACGGCGTTCCCGATGGGCGACAAGGTGGACGACCCGCTGGCCATGTACCTCAACGACCTCGCGACGATCCCGACGAACCTCGCCGGCATTGCCGCGATGTCGGTGCCGTGCGGGCTCGCCGAGGAGGACGGGTTGCCGGCCGGGCTGCAGATCATGGCCCCGGCCCTGGGCGAGGCGCAGATGTACCGGGTCGGTGCGGCGTACGAGGCCGCGCGCGACGCCGACGACGACACCCCGCTGATCCAGCGGGTGCCCGCACTGGAGGTCTCCCGATGAGCGCGCCGACGTTGGTCGACTTCGCCGAGGTCGTCGAGCGCTTCGACCCCGTGCTCGGGCTCGAGGTGCACGTCGAGCTGTCGACGAACAGCAAGATGTTCTGCGGTTGCCCGACGGAGTTCGGCGCCGAGCCGAACACCCAGGTCTGCCCGATCTGCCTGGGTCTTCCCGGCTCGCTGCCGGTGGTGAACCGCGTCGCGGTCGAGTCGGCGATGCGCATCGGGCTGGCGCTGAACTGCACGATCGCCCCGTGGGGCCGCTTCGCGCGGAAGAACTACTTCTACCCGGACATGCCGAAGAACTTCCAGACCAGCCAGTACGACGAGCCGATCGCCGTGAACGGCTGGCTGGACGTCCCGCTGGACGACGGCACCACTGTGCGCGTGGAGATCGAGCGCGCCCACATGGAGGAGGACACCGGGAAGTCGCTGCACGTCGGCGGCGCCACCGGGCGTATCCACGGCGCGGAGTACTCGCTGCTCGACTACAACCGCGCGGGCGTCCCGTTGATTGAGATCGTCACGAAGATGATCCCAGGGACGCGGGAGCGTGCGCCCGAGGTCGCCCGGGCCTACGTGACGGCGCTGCGCGACCTGCTGCGCGCGCTCGGCGTGTCGGACGTGCGGATGGACCAGGGCTCGCTGCGCTGCGACGTGAACCTGTCGCTCTCGCCGCGCGGCTCCGGCGTGCTCGGCACCCGCTCCGAGACCAAGAACGTGAACTCGCTGCGGTCGGTCGAGCGGGCGGTCCGGTACGAGATGTCGCGGCAGGCCGGCGTGCTGCTGGCGGGCGAGAAGGTCGTCCAGGAGACCCGGCACTTCGAGGAGGCCACGAGCACCACGCGCGCAGGCCGCCGCAAGGAGACCGCCGAGGACTACCGGTACTTCCCGGAGCCCGACCTCGTGCCGATCGCGCCGTCCGCGGAGTGGGTGGAGGAGCTGCGCGCCACGCTGCCGGAGCTCCCGTGGGCGCGGCGCGCCCGGATCAAGGCCGAGTGGGACCTGAGCGACGCGGAGCTGCGCGACCTGGTTAACGCGGGTGCGCTGGACCTGATCGCGGACACGGTCGCGGCAGGCGCATCGCCCGCCGAGGCCCGGTCGTGGTGGGTCTCGTACCTCGCCCAGGAGGCGAACGTCCGCGGTGTCGAGCTGGTCGGCCTGCCGATCTCCCCGGAGCAGGTGGCGCGGGTGGCCGCGCTGGTGGCGTCGGGGCAGCTGACGAACAAGCTCGCGCGCCAGGTCGTCGACGGCGTGCTGGCCGGGGAGGGCGCACCGGACGAGGTCGTCGAGAGCCGTGGCCTCAAGGTCGTGTCGGACGACGGCGCCCTGGTCACCGCGGTGGACGAGGCCCTGGCCGCGCAGCCGGACATCGCGGAGAAGATCCGCGGCGGGAAGGTCGCGGCGGCGGGGGCGATCGTCGGCGCGGTGATGAAGGCGACGAGGGGCCAGGCGGACGCCAAGCGCGTCCGCGAACTGGTGATCGAGCGCTGCTCCTAGCGCCGGGCACGTCCCGACCGACGTAGCGAAAGCGGCTTTCGGTGCGTTGAGTGCACCGAACGCCGCTTTCGCTACATCCGGTCAGGGGCGCGGCGGGTCGGCGAAGTCGTCCGGCGAGACGTCGGACAGGAACTCGCGCATCTCCTGCACCTGCTCCTCCGGCGGCGCGGCTCCGCCGTCCGGGAAGAGCTCCGCGACCGGCTGACCGACCTCGTCGAGGATCTCCTCCGCCATCGCGATCGGCAGGCCCTCGCGTACCGCCACGGCCAGGGCGTCGCTCGGCAGCACGGGGACGCGGACGTCGCCGTCGCACACCAGAACCGCCTCGAAGACGCCGTCGGTCAGGGAGGTGACCTCCGCGCCGTCCACCGTGTGCCCCAGCCCGCGCAGCAGCGGGATCACGACGTCCTGGGGGAGCAGCGGGTCGGTCCCGCTGCGGCGGCCGAGCGCGATGACGTCGGCCTGGGCGCGGCGCAGGAACACCGGGACGCACCGGCCCCCGCCTTCTCCCGGATCGGCCTCACCGAGCAGCAGCACCGGCTCGCGCGTCCGCCCGTGGACGACCAGCCGGAGCACGCGCATGGCCCGCATCCCGGCAGTGTCGTCCCGCGACGCCCCGGGCGGCGATCTCACATTGAGACGAAGGCTCGTGGTGCCTGGAAGGCCACCTTCCTGACGCCTGGTGACATGAAGGTGGCCTTCCAGGCACGCCGGCGCGGGGCCTACTGCCGCGACTCGCCCCCGCCCGCCGGCGGCTGGATGCGGATCACCCGGTCGTCGCTCGGCACGACCTTTCCGCTCGAACCCTTGTTCGTGGTGCCCAGCCACAGCAGTCCGTCCGGCGCCGTCGCGGCCGCCGCCAGGCGCCCGTACCGGTTCGCCAGGAGGGTCTCCGGGGCGCCGGTGAACGTGCCGTTGTCGTCGGGACGCAGCACGAACACCGAGCGGGCCACCGTCTGCGCCACCAGTAGCAGCCCGGGCTGCGCCACGCACCCCGCGACGCCGGGCCGGTCCGGCCAGGACCAGGCCGGGTCGCCGAGCACGCCCGGCGTCGCCCGGTAGAGCACGTCCCGGGAGCCGGGATGGTCGGTGATCCAGATCGCGCTGCCGTCCGTGCAGACCCCGCCCGGGGCACGCAGGCCGGAGCTGAAGATCGGCGACGCCGGGTCCGGGTTGTCCGAGGCGGGCCGGCCGAGCGTGTCGATCCGGAGCAGCTTCCCGGCCAGCGACCCGGCGTCCGCGGTGAGCCCGGCCGAGCCGGTGGCGATCAGCAGCGCATTGCGGCGGTCGGTCGCCAGCGCACCCCCGTTGTCCCGGGGCCCGCGCGGGATCCCGGTCAGGACCGGCTTCGGCTCCTCACCCGGTGCCAGGCGCAGCACCCGGTTGTCCTCGGCCGTAGTGGCGTAGGCGTAGACCAGCCGGTCTTCGGCGTAGCCGGGGGAGAGCACCAGACCGGTCAGCCCGCCACCTCCGCTCGCGTCGACCGGCACGGTCGTCACCAGCACCGGATCCATCCCGCGCTGCACCCGCAGCACCCGGCCGGTGGTCCGCTCCGCGACGAGGGCGGTCCGCGCGTCCGGCAGCACCGCCACCGCGGATATCGGGGAGAGGCAGGTGGCCACCACCTGCAGGTCGGGGTCGTCGCACCCCGTCGGCTCCGGGGTCGTGGACGGGTCGGCGTCCTGCGGGGAGCCCTGCTCCTCGCTGGGAGGACCGGGGTCGGGGACGAGCGGCGGGCCGCCCAGCTCGCCCGCCCCCTCGACCTTCTCGCGCCAGTCGCGAGGGCCGGCGTCGGGGAAGGTGGCGCAGCTCGTCAGCGCGAGGGCGAGCGCCACCCCCGCGACCGCGCGCCGCACCCGTCCGATCATCGACCCCCACGCTAGGGCGGGGCGGGTGAGCGGCCGGTGAGTAACGTGCGGTCATGGCTCGGCGCTGAATGGATCGGACCCGACACGGCTGACCCGGCGACACACCGTCCAACCTGGTCGAAGACGGGTACTAGGGTCCGCAGAGCACTAGGGTGGGAACGTGCGGGCGGCGAGGGAGAGCCATGAGTGACCAGCAGACCTCGTTGTTCGACAGCGACCCCGGGGCTTCCGGTTCGGGGTCGGGATTCGGCCTCGGCGGTGCGACCACCCAGCCGCTGGACCGCCCGAAGCGCCGGGAGCTGACCTGGAACCCCAGCGCCGACCTCGGGCTGCTCCTGCTCCGCTTCGCCGTCGGCGGCGTGTTCTTCGCGCACGGCATGCAGCACGTGTTCGGGCTGTGGGGCGGTGTCGGGATGACCGGCCTCCGCAACGCGCTGACGGCCTTCGGGTTCCGCAACGTCAACGTCCTGGCATGGGTCACGGCGCTGACCGAGCTGGTGGGCGGCGCCGCCGTCGTCCTCGGGCTGTTCACACCGCTGGCCGCCGCCGGCCTGCTGGCTCTGATGATCAACGCGGTGCTGCTCAAGGCGGTCAACGGGTTCTTCATCGCCGGTCCGCCCGGGGCGGCCTCGGTCGAGCTGGAGGTCGTGCTCGGGCTCGGGGCCGCCGCACTGGTGCTGACCGGCGCGGGCCGCGTCGCCCTGGAGAACGGCCGCACCTGGAACCGCCGCCCCGCCCCGTGGGGCGTGCTCTTCCTGATCATCGGTGTCGCCGCGGCGCTGGCGGTGTACTTCCTGCTCCGCCAGCGCTGAGGTCGTCCTTTACGGGACGCGCCGGACGGCGCCCGTGTGCGCGCTCGTCGCCAGTGCCGCGTAGGCGCGCAGCGCCTTCGACACCGGGCGGTCGCGGTCGCGCGGCTGCCACGGCCGCTCCGACGCCTCCATCTTCGCCCGCCGCTCGGCCAGCACCTCGTCGTCGACCTGCAGTTCGATCAGGCGCTGGTGGACGTCGAGCACGATGTGGTCGCCGTCCTCGATGAGGCCGATCACGCCGCCTGCGGCCGCCTCGGGGGAGATGTGACCCACCGAGATGCCCGACGAGCCGCCGGAGAACCGGCCGTCCGTGATCAACGCGCAGACCTTGCCCATCCCGGTGCCCTTCATGAACGCCGTCGGGTGCAGCATTTCCTGCATCCCCGGTCCGCCGGACGGGCCCTCGTAGCGGATCACCAGCACGTCGCCGGGCTGGACCTGCTTGCCGAGGATGACCTCGACGGCCTGCTCCTGGCTCTCGACGACCCGCGCCGGGCCCTCGAAGTGCCACAGCTCCTCGGGGATGCCCGCGGACTTGATGATCGCGCCGTCGGGGGCGATGTTGCCGCGCAGCACGGCCAGGCCGCCCTCGACGGTGTAGGCGTGCGCCACGTCGTGGATGCAGCCCTCGGCGGCGTCGGTGTCGAGCGACGACCAGCGGTTCTCCGTCGAGAACGCCTCGGTCGTGCGCACGCCGCCCGGCGCCGCGTGGAACAGCTCGACGGCCGTCTCGGACGGCGCGGCGGCGCGGACGTCCCACTCGCCGAGCCACGCCTCGATCGAGGGGGAGTGCACGGTGTGCACGCCCTCGTTCAGCAGGCCGGCCCGCCACAGCTCGCCGAGGATCGCGGGGATCCCGCCGGCGCGGTGCACGTCTTCCATGTGGAAGTCGCCGTTCGGGGCCACCTTGCTCAGGCAGGGGACCCGTCGGGAGACGGCATCGATCGCGGCGAGGTCGAAGTCGATCTCGCCCTCCTGCGCCGCGGCCAGGATGTGCAGCACGGTGTTCGTGGAGCCGCCCATCGCGACGTCGAGCGCCATCGCGTTCTCGAACGCGTCTCGCGTGGCGATGTTGCGGGGGAGCGCCGAGGCGTCGTCGTGGTCGTACCAGCGGCGGCACAGGGCCATGACCGTGCGCCCGGCCTCCAGAAACAGCTCGCGGCGCGCGGCGTGCGTGGCCAGCGTCGAGCCGTTGCCCGGCAGGGCCAGCCCGAGGGCCTCGGTGAGGCAGTTCATCGAGTTGGCGGTGAACATGCCGGAGCACGACCCGCAGGTCGGGCACGCGGAGCGCTCGACCACGGAGAGCCCGGCGTCGTCGACCTGCGACGACGCCGACGCGGAGATCGCGGTGATGAGGTCGGTCGGGGCGTGGGCGACGCCGTCGACGACCACGGCCTTGCCGGCCTCCATCGGGCCGCCGGAGACGAAGACCGTGGGGATGTTGAGCCGCATGGCGGCGTTGAGCATGCCTGGCGTGATCTTGTCGCAGTTCGAGATGCACACGAGTGCGTCGGCCGCGTGCCCGTTGACCATGTACTCGACGGCGTCCGCGATCACCTCGCGCGACGGCAGCGAGTAGAGCATCCCGCCGTGCCCCATCGCGATGCCGTCGTCGACGGCGATCGTGTGGAACTCCCGCGGCACCCCGCCCGCCTCCCGGATCGCCCCGGCGACGAGATCGCCCATGTTCTTGAGGTGCACGTGACCGGGCACGAACTGGGTGTAGGAGTTCGCGATCGCGACGATGGGGCGACCGAAGTCGTCGTCGCCCATGCCGGTGGCGCGCCAGAGGGCGCGGGCTCCGGCGGCGTTGCGGCCGTGGGTGGTCACGCGGGAACGAAGGGCCGGCACGTCGGTCTCCAGCCGGTCAGGCAGCCGCCGGGAGCCGCTGCGAGGGTGGCCCGGACGGCACGGGTCGACGCCACGGTCCCGTCCGAGGTTGATCGCCGTCCACGGTACGCGCCGGTCACGCGCGAGTCAGGACATACCGACTCGTGCACTCACTCTGCCGCGGGGTCCGGCACCCGGCCGCCGCTGGCCACCGCGAGCTGGTGCAGGTCACGCGTGTGGACGGCCGGGAGCGCGACCTCACCGCCCCCGGTCAACACCGCGTGCACCCCGTCGCGGCGGTCGACCCGCAGGCCGCCGACCGCGTCCCACGGAACGCGCCGACCGCCGACGAGCCGTCGCACCCGGAGCCCGTCGGCGTCGACGACCGTGCGGGTGCGCAGCGTCCACGCGACGACGGCCAGGGGCACCAGGTAGATCAGCCACAGGTACGGGCCGTTGAAGGCGACGGGGATCGCGCACACCGACAGGAACAGGGCGAACAGGACCATGAGCGGGGAGACGCGGAACACGGCGCGCGGCGTGGCGGGAGAGCTCACCGCTTCATGGTGCCGCGTACCTGGACGGACGGCACCTCCGTCGCGCGTGCGGTGTCCCAGCATCCGGGCAACGCCTCCCACTGGTTTGACGCTGGCCCGAGACGGACGTTAACCTCCGCGTCATGTCCGTCCGCGGTTTCCTCGTACTTCCCAGGCGCGTCGACGCCTGAGGACGTCCCCCGTCGACGCGCCACCCTCGTTCCGCCGCATCCGGCGGTCGAGGGTTTTTTTCTGCCCGGACCCCTACTCGATCCTGAAGCCGAGGCCAGCCCCATGACCACCGCAACGCCCCGCCCGGTCCCCGGACCGCCGAAACCGGCGCCGCCACCGCGCACCGACCCGGGGCGCACCGACACCGCGCACACCGACTCCGGGCACGCCGATTCCGGCCACGCCGACCCCGTGCGTATCGAGGAGGAGGGGGTGACCGGCGCCCAGTCGCTGGTGCGCTCGCTCGAGGAGGCCGGCTGCGAGGTGGTCTTCGGGATCCCCGGCGGCGCCATCCTGCCGGCCTACGACCCGCTCCTGGACTCCACGAGGGTCCGGCACGTCCTCGTCCGCCACGAGCAGGGCGCAGGACACGCGGCGACGGGCTACGCGCAGGCCAACGGCAAGGTCGGGGTCTGCATGGCGACGTCCGGGCCGGGGGCGACCAACCTCATCACCCCGCTCGCCGACGCGCACATGGACTCGGTGCCGGTCGTCGCGATCACCGGGCAGGTCGCCCGCCCGCTGATCGGCACGGACGCGTTCCAGGAGGCCGACATCACCGGCATCACCATGCCGGTGACCAAGCACAACATGCTGGTGACCGACGCCGCGGAGATCCCGCGGGCGATCGCCGAGGCGTTCCACCTGGCGTCGACGGGCCGACCGGGCCCGGTGCTGGTGGACATCTCCAAGGACGCGCTGCAGGCGAAGACGACCTTCACCTGGCCCCCGGAGCTGCGCCTGCCCGGCTACCGGCCGACGACCCGGCCGCACGGCAAGCAGATCCGCGAGGCCGCCAAGCTGATCACCGCCGCCCAGCGGCCCGTGCTGTACGTGGGCGGCGGCGTGCTCAAGGCGGAGGCCTGTGCGGAGCTGCTGGCGCTCGCCGAGCTGACCAACATCCCGGTCGTCACCACGCTGATGGCACTGGGTGCGTTCCCCGACAGCCACCCCCAGCACGTCGGGATGCCCGGCATGCACGGCAAGGTCTCGGCGGTCGGCGCGCTGCAGAAGGCCGACCTGCTGATCGCGCTCGGCGCGCGGTTCGACGACCGGGTGACCGGGCAGCTCTCCACCTTCGCGCCCGGCG
This sequence comes from Pseudonocardia charpentierae, assembly GCF_031845345.1. NCBI lineage: Bacteria > Bacillati > Actinomycetota > Actinomycetes > Pseudonocardiales > Pseudonocardiaceae > Pseudonocardia > Pseudonocardia charpentierae. Next base: position 152,829 of record NZ_JAVREJ010000011.1, read on the forward strand.
CGAAGATCGTGCACGCCGACATCGACCCGGCCGAGATCGGCAAGAACCGCCGGGCGGACGTCCCGATCGTGGGCGACTGCAAGGAGGTCCTGATCGACCTGCTGACCGCCGTCGCGGCCGAGCGGGAGCGCGGCACCGCGGACCTGTCCGCGTGGTGGACGCAGCTCCACTCCTGGCGGGACACCTACCCCCTGGGCTACGACTGGCCCGACGACGGGTCGCTGTCCCCGCAGTACGTCATCCAGCGGATCGGGAAGATCGCCGGACCCGACGCGATCTACGCGGCGGGCGTCGGCCAGCACCAGATGTGGGCCGCGCAGTTCATCGGCTACGAGAAGCCGCGCACCTGGCTCAACTCGGGCGGCCTGGGCACGATGGGCTACGCGGTGCCCGCCGCGATGGGCGCCAAGGTCGCGTGCCCGGACTCGGTGGTCTGGGCCATCGACGGCGACGGCTGCTTCCAGATGACCAACCAGGAGCTCGCCACCTGCGCGATCGAGGGCATCCCGATCAAGGTGGCCGTGATCAACAACGGGAACCTGGGCATGGTCCGGCAGTGGCAGAACCTGTTCTACGGGGAGCGCTACTCCCAGACCGACCTCGGCACGCACAAGCACCGCATCCCCGACTTCCTGCTGCTGGCCGAGGCCATGGGCTGTGTGGGGCTGCGGGCGGAGTCGCGTGACGAGGTGGACAAGACGATCCGCGACGCGATGGCGATCAACGACCGGCCGGTCGTCGTCGACTTCGTGGTGGGACCGGACGCGCAGGTGTGGCCGATGGTGGCGGCCGGTACCGGGAACGACGAGCTGATGGCCGCGCGCAGCATCCGGCCGCTCTTCGACGGCGACGAGCTGGTCGCGGACGTCGACACCGAGTCGGCCGTCACCGCGCAGGTCAACGCGCAGTCTTCCCGGAACGATCAGGCGCAGGAGGAGGCGCGATGATGGAGAAGCACACGCTCTCGGTGCTCGTCGAGGACAAGCCCGGCGTGCTCGCCCGCGTCTCCGGGCTGTTCTCCCGCCGCGGGTTCAACATCGCGTCGCTCGCGGTCGGCCCCACCGAGCAGGTGGGCGTCTCGCGGATGACCATCGTCGTCTCCGTCGAGGACTTCCCCCTCGAGCAGGTGACCAAGCAGCTCAACAAGCTCGTGCACGTCATCAAGATCGTCGAGCTCGAGCCGACCCAGTCGGTGCAGCGCGAGCTGCTGCTGGTGAAGGTGCGCGCCGACGCGACGGTGCGCAGCCAGGTGCTCGAGACCGTCCAGCTGTTCCGCGCCAAGGTCGTCGACGTCTCGCCCGAGTCGCTGACGGTCGAGGCCACCGGCACGTCGGACAAGATCACAGCACTGCTGCGCATGCTCGAGCCCTACGGCATCCGCGAGATGGTGCAGTCCGGCATGGTCGCCGTAGGCCGCGGGCCCCGCTCCATCACGGCCACCGCCGTCCGCTAGACACTCCCTGAATCTTCTGCGAGAGGACGCACCACCTGCCATGAGCGTGAACATCTACTACGACGACGACGCCGACCTGTCGATCATCCAGGGCCGCAAGGTCGCGGTGATCGGCTACGGCAGCCAGGGCCACGCGCACGCGCTCTCGCTGCGCGACTCCGGCGTCGACGTCCGGATCGGCCTGCCCGAAGGCTCGAAGAGCCGCGCCAAGGCCGCCGACGAGGGCCTGCGGGTGGTGACGCCGGCGGAGGCCTCCGCCGAGGCCGACCTGATCATGATCCTCGCGCCGGACACCGCGCAGCGGCACATCTACGCCGAGTCGATCGCCCCGAACCTCAAGAGCGGCGACGCGATCTTCTTCGGGCACGGCTTCAACATCCGCTACGGCCTGATCACGCCGCCGAAGGACGTCGACGTGGCGATGGTGGCCCCGAAGGGCCCCGGCCACCTCGTGCGCCGGCAGTTCGTCGACGGCAAGGGCGTGCCCTGCCTGATCGCGGTGGAGCAGGACCCGACGGGCGGCGCCAAGGCCCTCGCCCTGTCCTACGCCGCGGCCATCGGCGGCGCCCGCGCGGGCGTCATCGAGACCACGTTCACCGAGGAGACCGAGACCGACCTCTTCGGCGAGCAGGCCGTGCTCTGCGGCGGCATGGCGGCGCTGGTGCAGACCGGTTTCGAGGTGCTGACCGAGGCGGGTTACGCCCCGGAGATCGCGTACTTCGAGTGCCTGCACGAGCTCAAGCTGATCGTCGACCTCATGTACGAGGGCGGCATCGCGAACGAGCGGTTCTCGATCTCCGACACCGCCGAGTACGGCGACCTCACCCGCGGCCCGCGCGTGGTGAACGCCGCGACCAAGGCGGAGATGAAGAAGATCCTGGGCGAGATCCAGGACGGCACGTTCGCGAACGAGTGGGTGGCCGAGGACGACAACGGCCGCCCGACCTTCACGAAGCTGCAGCGCGAGGGCCAGGAGCACCCCATCGAGCAGGTGGGCGAGAAGCTCCGCGGACTCATGAGCTGGGTGGGCACGAAGGCGAAGTAGGCGCCGGTCCCTGCTCGTTGTGTCTGGAAGGCCACCTTCACGGCGTCTCGCGTCCTGAAGGTGGCCTTCCTGACATCCCGGGCGACTGACTACAGGGCGCCCTCCGGGGTCGCGCCCACGACCTCGACCCCGTTCATCGTGATGTGGTCGATCTCCGCCAGGTCCGCCCCGTCGAGCTCGATGTCGACCGCGGCGAGGCTGCGCTCGATGTTGCGGTGCGACCGCGCCCCCACGATCGCCACGTCGACCTCCGGTTGCGCCAGCACCCAGGCGATCGCGAGCTGGCTCACCTCGCAGCCCTTGTGCGCGGCGAACTTCTTGAGCTCTTCGACGACCCGCAGGTTGGTCCGGAGGTTCTCCCCGGTGAACGCCGACGCCTGCGAGCGCCAGTCGTCGGCGTCGAAGGTCGTGTCTTCGGTCATCGTGCCGGTCAGCAGGCCGGAGCCCAGCGGGCTGTAGACGAGCACGCCGATGTCGCGGGGCCCCACGTAGGGCCAGATCGTCTCCTCCGCGTCGGACCGGCGGAAGAGGTGGTAGGGCGGCTGGAGGGTCTCGACGGGCCGCCCGCGCTCGAACGCCTCCATCTGCGGCACGTCGAAGTTGGAGACGCCGACGTGGCGCAGCTTCCCCTCGTCGACCATCTCCTGCAGATAACCGGCCGTGTCCTCGAACGGGGTCTGCTCGTCGGGCCAGTGGACCTGGTAGAGGTCGATGTAGTCGATGTTCATCGCCCGCAGGCTCGACTCCACACCGGCGCGCAGGAACTCCCGGCTCGAGTTCCGGGAGCGTTCGGCCCCCGGATCGATCCCGCCCTTCGTCGCGATCACGATCTCGTCGCGGCGGCTGTCGAGCTCGCTGCGCAGCGCGTCACCGAGGATCCGCTCCGCGGCGCCGTCGCCGTAGCCCTGCGCGGTGTCGAAGAAGTTGACACCCAGCTCGTGGGCGTAGCGGATGGCCGACTGCGCGGCGTCGACATCCACGGAGCCCCAGTCGCCACCGAACGACCACGTGCCGAACGCGATCCGTGAGACCTGCAGGCCGGACCTACCCAACGTCGTCATCCTCATGGCGCGAGTGTCGGGAACCGGTCCGGCATGCGCCACCCGAGCGGCCCCGCAGGTGCCTCGGAGCCGCCAACTACCATCGGGACCAGACCACTGTCCCCGATCCTGGAGAACTGCGTGAGCACCGCCGTCCGCCGCCCTGTCGTCCTCCTCGCAGAGAAGCTGGCGCCGTCCGCGGTCGCACTGCTCGGCGACGACGTCGAGATCCGCCACGTCGACGGGACGGACCGACCGGCCCTGCTCGCCGCGCTCGCCGATGCGGACGCCCTGCTCGTCCGCTCGGCCACCAAGGTCGACGCCGAGGCGCTGGCGGCCGCCAACCGTTTGAAGGTCGTCGCCCGCGCCGGCGTGGGCCTGGACAACGTGGACGTGCCCGCCTCGACGGCCCGCGGCGTGATGGTCGTCAACGCCCCGACGTCGAACATCGTCTCCGCGGCCGAGCATGCGATCGCCCTGCTGCTGGCCACCGCCCGGCACATCCCGGCGGCCGACGCGAGCCTGCGGATGGGCCAGTGGAAGCGCAGCGCGTACACCGGCGTCGAGCTCAACGGCAAGACCGTCGGTGTCGTCGGCCTCGGCAAGATCGGCCAGCTCGTGGCGCAGCGCCTGGCCGCGTTCGACGTCCGGCTGGTCGCCTACGACCCGTACGTCTCGCCCGCCCGCGCCGCCCAGCTCGGCATCGAGCTGATGAGCCTGGACGACCTGTTGCGCCAGGCCGACATGATCTCGATCCACCTGCCCAAGACGCCCGAGACCCTCGGCCTCATCGGCAAGGACCAGCTCGCGCTGACCAAGCCCGGCGTGCTGATCGTCAACGCCGCCCGTGGCGGTCTGGTCGACGAGGAGGCGCTCGCGGAGGCCGTCCGCAGCGGGCACGTCGGCGGGGCCGGCATCGACGTCTACGTCACCGAGCCCACCACGTCCAGCCCGCTCTTCGAGCTGCCGCAGATCGTCGTCACCCCGCACCTCGGCGCGTCGACGGACGAGGCCCAGGACCGGGCCGGCACGGACGTCGCCCGCTCGGTGCAGCTCGCCCTCGCGGGTGAGTTCGTGCCCGACGCGGTGAACGTGCAGATCACCGGTGTCGTGGGCGAGGAGGTGCGGCCGTGGCTGCCGCTCACCCAGAAGCTCGGCACGGTGCTGCACGCGTTGGCCGGACGGGTGCCCAGCTCGGTGACCGTCGTGGTCTCGGGCGAGCTCGCCGCCGACGACGTCTCGGTGCTGCCGCTCGCGGCGCTGCGCGGCGTGTTCACCCACGTGGTGGATGAGCAGGTCACGTTCGTGAACGTGCCGGCGCTCGCCGCGGAGCGGGGTGTCGGTGTCGAGCTGACCACCGTCCCGGAGAGCGAGAACTACCGGAGCGTCGTCCAGTTGCGCGCCGCGATGCCGGACGGCGAGGCGATCACCGTCTCCGGCGCGCTGACCGGCCGGTCCCAGGTGGAGAAGCTGGTGGAGGTCAACGGCCGGCACTTCGACCTGCGCGCCGAGGGCGAGGTCATCGTGCTCGAGTACGCCGACCGGCCGGGCGTCATGGGCCGTGTCGGCTCGCTGCTGGGCGAGGCCGCGGTGAACATCGAGGCGGCCCAGATCAGCCAGACCACCGACGGCACGGACGCGATCATGCTGCTCCGCGTGGACCGCGCCGTCGATCCCGGTGTGCTCGAGCCGATCGGCGCGTCCATCGGCGCGCGCACCACGCGGCTCGTCTCGTTCGACTGAGCCACCCGAGGAACCACCCGGCCGGATTACCACGGTCGGGTGGCCGCCGGGGTTCGCGCGTCGTTGCACGGAGTAGCGTGCGGCAGCGCTGTTGCGAACAGGGTTGTGTTGAGCTGATTGAAGTGCAGAGAGGAACGAGGGCATGCGCCTTGCGGTAATCCCGGGCGACGGCATCGGGCCGGAGGTCATCGACGAGGCGCTGAAGGTGCTCACCGAGGTGGTTCCGGACATCGCGACCACCACCTACGACCTGGGCGCCGCGCGGTGGCACTCCACCGGCGAGCTGCTGCCGGAGTCGGTGCTCACGGAGCTGCGCGACCACGACGCGATCCTGCTCGGCGCGGTGGGCGACCCGTCGGTGCCCAGCGGCATCCTCGAGCGCGGCCTGCTGCTGCGGCTGCGCTTCGAACTCGACCACCACGTCAACCTGCGCCCGGCGCGGCTCTACCCCGGAGTGCGCAGCCCGCTCGCCGGCAAGTCGGAGATCGACATGCTGGTGGTGCGCGAGGGCACCGAGGGCCCGTACGCCGGGGTGGGCGGCCACCTGCGCAAGGACAGCCAGCAGGAGATCGCCACCGAGGTCAGCGTGAACACGGCGTACGGCGTCGAGCGGGTGGTGCGCGACGCGTTCTACCGGGCCGAGCGCCGCCCGCGGAAGCACCTCACCCTGGTGCACAAGACGAACGTGCTGACCTACGCCGGTTCGCTGTGGTCACGGCTCGTGGAGGAGGTGTCGCTGGAGTACCCGGAGGTCGCGGTGTCGTACCAGCACATCGACGCCACCACGATCCACCTGGTCACGGACCCGGGCCGGTTCGACGTGATCGTCACCGACAACCTGTTCGGTGACATCCTCACCGACCTCGCGGCCGCGGTGACGGGCGGAATCGGCCTGGCGGCCAGCGGCAACCTCGACGTGAGCCGGAACAACCCGAGCATGTTCGAGCCCGTCCACGGCAGCGCACCGGACATCGCGGGGCAGGGGATCGCCGACCCCACGGCGGCGGTCCTGTCCGTAGCGCTGCTGCTCGACCACCTCGGCCAGACCGAGGAGGCGCGCCGGATCGAGGCCGCGGTGGCGTTCGACCTCGCGACCCGCGACCACCAGGCCACGGGCCACACGCAGTCGATCGGCGACCGGCTGGCGGCGCTGGTGAGCCGGCAGGCGGCCCCGTCCTCGTCCTGACCGGCGCTCCGGACCCCGGACCAGCGGCGGGCGGGTGTTGCACTACGCTGCTCGCCGATTGCGTCGAGGTCGAAACGGGTCGGGCTGGATATGGCCGACGTCTTCGTCAGCTACAAGAGGGCCGACCGCCCGCGGATCGAGCCGATCGTTGGCCTGCTTGAAGATGCGGGCCTGACGGTCTGGTGGGACCCGGACCTGGTTGCGGGCGAACGTTTCGGCGACGTCATCGCCCGGGAGATCGAGTGCGCGCGCTGCGTGGTGGTGGCGTGGTCGGCATCGTCGATCGGGGCGGACTGGGTCCGGGACGAGGCGGCAGCGGGTCGAGACCGCGGCATTCTCGTCCCGCTCCGTCTGGACGACGTGACGCCCCCCTTGGGCTTCCGCCAGCTCCAGACTCCCGACTTGAGCGACTGGTCCGGCGATCCCGACGATCCCCGGATCGAGCAGCTGACTGCAGGTATCACCCGAGCGGTGCAGGGCGGTGGGATGCCCCAGCTGGCACCGATGGCGGTTCCGGACGTCCGGCAGGACCTCGCAGACCCCCCGCAGCGGCTCTCGCGGCCGCGGCGGCTGTCGCGGCGGCGGGTGCTCTCGGTCGGGGCGGCAGGCGTCGCGCTGGGCGGTGGGTGGTGGCTCGGCGCACCGGTGTTTCAGCGCGCCTCGGTCCCGGTGAGGCGGACCGAGCAGGTCGACGCGGTAACCGTCGACGCCCGGGGCGACGCCGCCCCACCGCAGCGCACGACCGTCGAGGTGTTCGACCTTCCCGTCGGGCGTACCACAATGGCCTTCTCGGCGATCCCTGCCGGCGGGTTCCAGGTGGGCTCGCCCGACGGCGAGGCGGAGCGGCTGCCGATCGAGGGACCGCAGCAGCTCGTCGAGCTGAGCAGCTTCGCGGTCGGCCGCACCGCGGTGACGCAGGCGCAGTGGGCGGCGTTGGTCGAGGCGGCACCCGAGCCGATCGGTCAGTCCCTGCGCCCCTACCCGTCGTCGTTCCGCGGGGATGACCTCCCGGTGGAGACCGTGACCTGGTACCAGGCGGTCGAGTTCTGCGCTCGGCTGTCGCGGCTCAGCGGGCTACGGGTGCGGCTGCCCAGCGAGACCGAGTGGGAGTACGCCTGCCGTGCCCATACGGCATCGGCCTTCCACTTCGGCCCGACGCTCACGGCCGAGCTGGCCAACTACTGCGGGACGGGCGGAGCGGTGCGCGGGACCAACAACGGCGTGGACATCGGCGGACCGGCCTATGGGCCCCGCACCTACGACAGCGGGGCCTACGCCGGCGGGCCGGCCGGGGTCTTCCTCGGCCGCACGGTCGCCGTTCGGACCTATCCGCCGAATGGATTCGGTCTCCACGAGATGCACGGCAACGTCTGGGAGCACTGCGCGGATGTGGGGCCGGTCGACTACCGCGAAGCGCCGACGGACGGCCGCCCTGCCGTCGGGCCGCAGGGCAGTCGGGTGCTGCGCGGGGGGTCCTGGTCCCACAACCCGGCGATCTGTCGCGCCGCCTACCGCGACTCCATGCGCCCCGACTGGCCGGGCTGGGAGGGCCGCGTGGGCCTGCGTGTGGTGTGCGAGCTGGAGCCGTCGTAGGCGCGGTCGTCAGCTCACGGGTTGTCTTTCGACGTGGCGGGGTTCATGTTGGTCGGAGGCTCGGTCGCGGCGGGATCCATGTTCGACGGAGGCTTGGTCGCGGCGGGGTTCATGTTGGTCGGAGGATCGGTCGCGGCGGGATCCATGTCGACCGGAACCGGAACCGGAACCGGAACCGGTTGCGGCTCGGGGGGCGGCGGTGGGCCGACGATCCCGGGAGATGGCACGGTGCCGATCGGAGGGCCGACCGGGCCGCGAATCGACGGCGGCGTGCTGCCTCGGGTCGTTCCGTTTCGGGTGGCGCCGGTGGACTCTGACCCGTCGGTGGAGCGGCCTCCGCCGCCCCTGGCCGCACCGCTGACGACCCCACCGCTCACCGCTCCGCCGCCGACTGCTCCGCCCCCGTCGACTCGGCTCCGGACCACTCCGCCGCCGCCTGGCCGCGGGATCGCGGGGTCCGTCACCGGCCGGGCCGACGCGTCGGTAGGCGGGGGCGCGCCGACGTCGCTCAGAGCGCTCTCGTCAACCGGGGTCAGCGGGTTGTCGATCTCGCCGTTCGCGCCCGGCTGGAAGGCCGCCGCGGTGCCGTCGGGGCAGGGGAATCGGTCGCGGGGTGCTTTCTCGACGACGCTCGCCACTGACTTGTAGAGATCGCAGCGTGCCGAGACCTGCACCGGTCCGAGGCCGGTCCATCCGAACTCCTCCCGCGCCCGGTCGTAGAGGGCCCGAGCACCCGCGATGTCGCCGCGGCAGGCGAGCACACCCGCCTCGAACAGCAGGACCTCGCGCGGCCCCGAGGACGCCTGCCACCGCTGCGTCAGCGTCGTCTCGCCGTCGTCGCAGCTCCGCAGCAGAGCCTGGTAGATCTCGCCGTCGACTCCGTCGGAGGTCGTGTCGCCCGCTGGGAGGTCCCAGGAGTAGTCGGCCGGAGCCGGCACCGGATCGGGGAAAGGGTCGGGCGCTCCGCACGCCGCCAGTGCCAGCACGCCTCCGAGCGTCCTCACCAGGGCGCCCGTCCGGCGGGTGATCGGCGTATCGGGTTCGGCGCTCGATGTGCCGATCGGCTGTGGGTGCACGGCGGGCTCCCTCGCGGTCACTGTGCTCGTTGCGCGCGCCGCCGCGGCGCGCCGACTACGACACGGGCGGCCCATGCGGAGAGTTCGCCCCCGTCGCTGAGCGGGCCGCGCCGTACGGTCGGTGATCGCCCGAACCGTCGAACCGGGCTGGGATCTCGACGGTGGCGGCAGGCGCTGGTCTCGAGCGAACTCTGCAACGTCCACGATGTGGGACGGTATGTGACGGCGCGGGATCGGGCGTGTAACACTGCGCCCGTGCCTCACCTCCACGTGATCATTATCGGCAGGCGCGTCGGCTAGCTCTCCCGAGCCGACGCGCAGACCTCTCGCACCCGCGAGGGGTCTTTTTTGTTGCCCGATCACGCGCATCCCACCACCAGGAGCCCTGATGTCCCCCCGCACCGTCCCGGCCGGCACCCCCCTCGGCGACGACTTCCACGTCTACGACACGACGCTGCGCGACGGTGCCCAGCGGGAGGGGGTCAGCTACTCGGTGGCCGACAAGCTCGCCGTCGCCCGCCACCTCGACGCGCTGGGGGTCGGCTACATCGAGGGTGGCTGGCCGGGAGCGATGCCCAAGGACACCGAGTTCTTCGCCCGCGCCGCGGCGGGGGAGCTGGAGCTGCGGCACGCCGCGCTCGTCGCGTTCGGCGCCACCCGCAAGGCGGGGACCACCGCCGCGGACGACCCGCAGGTCCGCGCCCTGCTCGACTCGCAGGCCCCGGTCGTCACGCTCGTCGCGAAGTCCGACCGCCGCCACATCGAGCGCGCGCTGCGCACCGACGTCGCCGAGAACTGCGCCATGGTCGCCGACACGGTGGCGTTCCTGACGAACGAAGGCCGGCGGGTCTTCCTCGACGCCGAGCACTTCTTCGACGGCTTCCGCTTCGACCCCGACACCGCGCTGCGGGTGCTCGACGCGGCCGTCACCGCAGGCGCGGACGTCGCCGTGCTCTGCGACACCAACGGCGGGATGCTGCCGCTCGGCATCGCCGAGACCGTCGCGCAGGTCAAGGACCGCACCGGGTTCCGGCTGGGCATCCACTGCCAGGACGACACCGGCTGCGCCGTCGCCAACTCCGTCGCGGCGGTGCAGGCGGGCGCGACGCACGTGCAGTTGACCGCCAATGGCTACGGGGAGCGGGCCGGCAACGCCGACCTGTTCGCCGTCGTCGGGAACCTCGTGACCAAGCTGAACATGCCCGTCCTACCGGACGGCGCCTTCAGCGAGATGACCCGGACCTCGCACGCGTTGGCGGAGATCGCCAACATCGCCCCCGACACCCACCAGGCCTATGTCGGGGTCGCAGCGTTCGCCCACAAGGCGGGCCTGCACGCGAGTGCGATCAAGGTCGATCCCGAGCTGTACAACCACATGGACCCTGTGGACGTCGGCAACGGGCAACGGGTGCTGGTCACGGAGATGGCCGGCCGGGCCAGCGTCGAGCTCAAGGGTGCTGAGCTCGGCCTGGACCTGGCCGGCCGTCCCGACGCCGTGTCGAGCGTGGTCGCCACCGTCAAGGAGCGCGAGTCGCAGGGGTGGTCGTTCGAGGCCGCCGACGCCTCGCTGGAGCTGCTCATGCGTGCTGCGCTGAACGACACAGGGCTCGACGACGGGACGGTGCTCCCGTTCGCGATCGAGTCCTACCGCGTGCTCATCGAGAACCGCGGCGGCGAGGTCGTCACGGAGGCGACCGTCAAGCTCGTCGTCGACGGCGAGCGGACGATCGCGACCTGCGAGGGCAACGGCCCGGTCAACGCTCTCGACGCCGCCCTGCGCGCGGCGCTGTCGCCGTCGCGGCCGTGGCTCGCGGACGTCGAGCTGTCGGACTTCAAGGTCCGCCTGCTCGCCCCGCAGGGCGCGGGGGAGACGCGCGGCACGGACGCCGTCACGCGGGTGCTCGTCGAGTCGACCGACGGCGCGGGCTCGTGGACCACGGTGGGCGTGCACGGCAACGTCGTGGAGGCGTCGTGGTTGGCCCTTGTCGACGCCGTGGCGTACGCGGGCCTGCGCGAGGGCGCGCCGGTGGCGGCAACCGCCGGCTGATCACGACGCACGGGCCCGCTCTGCACGCAGCGTGTAGCAGGCCGCCTGGCTCACACACACGTTGCCGGGTCGGCACACAGGTCAGGACCTGGGTGTCGACCCGGTTTCTTGTGTGTCGCGTCGTCCCGCTCCGGATGCGGTGATGTCGGGCGTGGCCACCGGGGCGGAGACGACGGGCATCTCGGGCCGCCGGGCCCAGGCCGGCGCGTGCTCCGGCAGCGGGCCGATGGCGATCACGCGGCCCGGGATGCCTTGCAGCACCGGGAACCGGCGCACCAGGCGCATCGGGAGAGGCAGCGACGCCGACGGCGCCTCGGCGACCGCATCATCCGGCCCGACGGGACGCGAAGCGCCTGCTGACGTGTCCGTCGGGATATCGGCGGCGTGCCTCTGCGGGTGCGCTGCGGCCGGGCCGGCCGCAAGTGCCGGCCCGAGGATCCGGCGGTGCGCCACCCGCTGCCCGGCCTGGGTCAGCGCCGTCGGCCACCAGCGCCGCAGCTGCACCCGGCGCAGCACCGACACCGGGACCGGCCCGTCGACCTGCAGGGCCGGGGCGAGGATGCGGGCCGCCGCGACCGCGTCCTGCACCGCCAGGTTGATCCCGACGCCCCCGACCGGCGACATCGCGTGCGCCGCGTCGCCGATCAGCAGCAGTCCGTTGACGTACCAGCGCCGCAGCCGCTCCAGACGCACGTCGAGCAGCTTCACGTCGTCGAACGAGGCGAGCTCGCCGACCCGGTCCGCGATCCACGGCTGCAGGGCCGTCAGTCGGGCCCGGAACCCTTCGATGCCCTCCGAGCGCAGCATCGCGTCGCTGTCCTTGCGGATGAGGTAGGCGCACTGCCAGTAGTCGCCGCGATCGATCATCACCATGACCTGGCCCGTGCTGAACCGCCCGACCAGGCCTGCCGGGTCGTCGGCGTGCCGCGGCAGCCGGAACCACAAGACGTCCATCGGGACGCCGAACCCCCGGGGGGAGAGCCCGGCCGCCGCGCGGACGGCGGATCCGCGTCCGTCGCAGGCCACCGTCAGCGTCGCGCGCACCTCGTGCACGGAGCCGTCCGTGCGGTCGGTGAAGCGCGCTCCGACGACCCGGCCGTCCTCGCGCAGCAGGTCGGTGACCTGAGCGTTGCGACGAAGGGTGAAGGCGGGCTCTTCGGCGGCCGCGTCGGCGAGGAGGTCGAGCAGGTCCCACTGGGGGACCAGCGCGATGTGCTTGTGCGGTCCGGGCAGCCGTTTCAGGTCGCCCACCTGGACCGTGCCCTGGTCGAGCTGAATGCGGGCGACGTCGAACCGGCGCTGGGGGAGCGCGGCGAAGCGCGCTCCGAGGCCGAGCTCGTCGAGCAGGGTCAGGGTGGAGGCGTGGACGGTGTCGCCGCGGAAGTCGCGCAGGAAGTCGGCGTGCTTCTCCAGGACGGTGACCGGGACGCCGGCGCGGGCGAGCAGTAGCCCCAGGACCATCCCGGCAGGGCCGCCGCCGACCACGAGGCAGGTCGTGCGCTCGTTATTCGACACGCGTTGAATATAGCGGGTTCAGGGAGCCGGTGCCACCCTCGGCCTGCGGCCGGCCACCACGAGATCGGCCAGTTCGTCGACGACGTCGTCGACCGGAGCGCCCCGCATCCGGCGGAACAACAGCGTCCCGAAGACGACGTCGAGCAGCAGGGGGACGTCGACGTCGTGCGGGAGATCACCGCGCGCCGCAGCCGACAGCAGCACGGCCGTGTCGGCCGCGCGCCGCGGTGCGAGCAGTTCGACGAGGCGGGCCCGGGCCTCCGGGTCGCGCGCAGTGTCGGCGGCCAGTGCCGGGAGCGTGTCTCCCACGGTCGGCTCCGTCCAGACCTCCGCCACGCGCGTGACGAGGGCCCGTACGTCCGCCCGGCTGTCGCCGCTGAAGGTCACGTGCGGCGGGTCGACCAGCGTCTGCAGGGCCTCGATCGCGAGCAGTGCCTTGCCCGGCCACCAGCGGTAGATCGTGGTCTTGCCGACACGGGCCCGTGCCGCCACGGCGTCGAGACGCAGGTTCGGATAGCCGTCTTCCCGTAACAGCGCGACGGTCGCCTCGAGAATCGCGGTGTGGGCGCGTTCGTTGCGCCGCCGGGTGATGTCGTCGTCCGCCACGCCATACCTCTCGTGCACGATACGGTCCGTATCGCGCGTCTATTCCGGAGTCGTTCCGCGGAATGCTAGGTCACTCGAACGAGTGACAGGACGCAACCCGGCGACACACTGTTGATGCAGCTCTGGGTCCAGATCATCCGTGCGCGTGACGTCCATGCCCCGCCGAAGCAGGGTTCGTGAGCGCACCGCGACGAGACGGTGAGTTTCGTGACAGGCGACAACAGAGCACCGAAGTGCAAGCATTAGGAGTAGCTGCATTGCGCTGTATGGAGGAGCACTGATGAGCTCTGTCACCGCCTCGACACCGGCCGAGGCGTCTTCCGCACCCGAACCCGCCGCCCGGCGCGGCCGGCTGCGTGCACCGGTCGAGCTCGAGGTCGTCATCCCGGCCTACAACGAGTCGGGCCGCCTTCCCGAGACCCTGCGCCAGAGCGTCGCCTACCTCGACCGACAGTCGTGGCAGAGCCGGATCGTCGTGGTCGACAACGGCAGCGTCGACGAGACGGCCGCGGACGCGCGCGTGGCCGCGGCGGTGACCGAGAGGGTCGACGTGGTCGTGATCGGCTGCTCCCGGGCCGGCAAGGGCGCCGCGGTCCGCCGCGGCCTGCTGACCAGCACCTCGCCGTTGGTCGGGTTCTACGACGCCGATCTCGCCACGCCGCTCGACACCCTGGTCCCGACCGTCGAGGCGCTGCAGACCGGCGCCGACGCGGTCATCGCCTCACGGCACGCGCCCGGCGCCAGCTTCGTCATCCCGCAGCCGCTGCGCCGCCGGGCGGGCGGCGACATGTTCCGGCTCCTGACCCGCAAGCTCGTCCCCGGCATCGCGGACACGCAGTGCGGGTTCAAGTTCTTCCGCCGGGAGATCGTGCAGACCGCCATCGCGCGCGTGCGCACCACCGGCTTCGCCTTCGACGTCGAACTGCTCGCCCAGGTGCAGCGCGCTGGCGGGAAGATCGTCGAGATTCCCGTCGCCTGGACCGACGTCACCGGGTCCACCTTCCACCCCGTCCGCGACGGCCTGGCGAGCTTCCGCGCCGTCTTCGACCTCCGCGGGAGCCACAGGTGATCAAGATCGAGAGCCCCTTCCATCCGCTGGCGCAGCTCGAGGGCGCCCGGATCGTCGTGCTGAACTGGCGCGACATCCAGCACCCGCAGGCGGGCGGCGCCGAGCAGTACATGCACCAGATCGCCCGCCGCTGGGTCGAGGTCGGCGCCCAGGTGGGGTGGCTGACCTCGCGCGGTCCCGGGCAGACGCACCGCGGGGTGATCGACGGGATCGAGATCGTGCGGGCCGGCGGCGCGCTCGGCATCTACCCGCGCACGGCCCTGGCCCTGCTGCGCCGCTACGGCCGCATCGACTACGTGGTCGACTGCCAGAACGGCATCCCGTTCTTCTCCCCGCTGTTCGTCGAGCGCGACGTTCCGGTCGTCCAGGTCGTGCACCACGTCCACCAGGACCAGTTCGCCCTGCGGTTCGGCCCGGTGCTCTCGGCCGTCGGCCGCTTCCTCGAGAGCCGCGGCACCCGTGCCGTCTACAAGGACCGCCCGACCGCTGCGGTGTCGCCCTCGACGCGCCAGGAGCTGCGCCGCCGCCTGGGCTTCCGCGGGCCGATCCACATCGTGCCCAACGGCAACACCGCCACTCCTGACGTCCGGTCGCCGCGCGACCCGGAGCCGACGATCACTGTGGTCTCGCGGCTGGTCCCGCACAAGCGCGTCGACGTCCTGCTGGCCCAGCTCGCGGTGGCCGCGGCCGCCGAGCCGAAGCTGCGCGTCGACATCGTCGGCGACGGCCCGGAGCGGATGCGCCTGACCGCGCTCGCCGCCGAGCTGGGGCTCGGCGACGTGGTCACCTTCCACGGCTTCCAGCCCGACGAGATCCGCGACGAACTGCTGCGCCGGGCCTGGCTGACCATGAGCACCTCGCACCACGAGGGCTGGGGCCTGTCGATCATCGAGGCGGCCGCGTACGGCGTGCCGACGCTCGCGCTGCGGGTGCCGGGCGTGCGCGACTCGGTGGTCAACGGCAGCACCGGCTGGCTCGTCGACGAGGTCGGCCAGTTCGGCACGGCGGCGATCCTCGCGCTGCGCGAGCTCGCCGACGAGGACCGCGCCCGCGAGATCACCGAGGCCTGCCAGGTCTGGGCGCGGTGCTTCACCTGGGACCGCAGCGCGAGCCTGCTTGCGGGCGTGCTGCTCGCCGCGGGCAAGCCGGAGATCGGCCCGGGCGACCGCTCGGCCCGCAGCGACATGGGCATCATCGCGGAGTTCGACCGGCCGCGTGACTTCGCAGGGGCGCTCGCCTACGCGGCGCTGCGGCCCACCGACCAGGTCGAGGTGCACGGCGACCGCGTAGGCCTGCTGCTCACCGGGTGCGACGAGGTCGACGCCGCGGCGGCGCTCAAGCGCCTCGGCGTCACCGATGCCGACATCCGGCTCGCCGACCGCTACGACCTGCTCGTCGGCCCCGCCCGGCTGCCCAACCTGCTGAACCGCGTCCACGGACCGGGTGCAGTGTGACCTCGCCGATCGGCCTGGAGGTCCCTGCCGCACCGGCGGGCCAGGTCGCGAAGCACAGCGCGCTGCTGGCCGTGTCGGCCGGGATGGTCGGCGTGCTCAGCTACCTGTGCACGCTGCTGATGGCCCACCTGCTGCCGCCCGAGCAGTACACGCAGTACGCCGCGGCGCAGATGCTGGTCGGGATCGTCGGGATCGTCGCGCACGCCCTCGTGCCGCTTCCGCTGGCCGCGCTGGTGCGCCGGCACGCGCGCGGCACGGGCGGCCGTCGCGACGGGATGGCGTTCGCCGTACTCGTCTCGGTCGCCGCCGGCCTCGTCGCGGGCCTGCTCACCGGCGGGATCACTGCGGCGTTCGCCCCGTGGAACGTCGCGGTGGCCACGGGAATCGGGTCGTTCGTGCTGTTCACGGTGGCCCCGGCGCAGGGCTGGCTGCAGGGCGAGCTGCGGTTCACCCGGTACGCGGTCGCCTCGATCCTCGAGGTCACCCTGCGGGTGGCCTTCAGCGCCGTAGCGGTGCTCGTGGGGTGGGGCCCGGCAGGGGCGCTGATCGGTTTCGCCGTCGGCGGGCTCGTGCTGGTCGCCGGGCCGCTGCAGATGCTGCGCGACGTCTCGTGGCACCCGCGCGTGCTCCGCGAAGGGGTCCGCTGGGCCGAGACCGGCGACATCGCGCTCGTGCAGTTCGTGGTGTCCGTGCTGGTGGGCGCGGACGTCGTGCTGGTCGCCCTGCTCGGCAGCGGCACCGCGGCCGAGGCCGGGTTCCAGGCGCTGGCCACGCTGGCCAAGGGGCCGGTGTACGTCGCGTCCGGCACGGTGCTGGTGGCCTTCCCGCTCCTGCGTGCCGGTGCCCCCAGAATGCTCACGGACGCGCTGGCGCCCGCTCTGCACTCGTTCGAAGCACTCGCGCTCGTCGCCGCCGTCGTGCTCGCCACGGTGCCCACGCCGCTGGTGATGCTCTTCCTGCCCGACAAGTACCTCGGCTCGACGGTGCTGCTGCCGGTACTGGCCGCCGCCGGTCTCGGCTACGGCGCCGTCACCGTGCTCGCGACCGTGCTGCTCGCCCTGCGGATGACCCGCCGCACCTACATCGCCCTCGTCGCCGCAACGGTGCTCCTCTCCGCCGGGCTCGGCGTGGGCTGGGTGCTGGGCGGGGTGGCCGGGCTGGCGACCGGCGCGGCCGCGGGTGCGCTGACCGCGACGCTGGTCCTGGCGCTGCTCACGGCCCCGGCGCTCCCCGCCGGGACGCTCGGCTCGACGGCGCGCACCGTGCTCGTCGCCGCCGTTCTGCTCGTCGTGCTGCTGCTCACCGCGCACCTCCTGGTGCTGTGGCTGATCTGCGCGGCGGTCGGCGGCCTGCTCGCCCTGCGACCCGACCTTGTCCGCGGACTGCTGCACCGGAGGCCTCGGCGATGACCCGATCCGAAATCCACGGCACGTCCGCCCCGGCGACCGAGACGGTGCCCTCGTCGGGCTCCGGACGGGCCCGGACCCTGCTCTCGTCGCGGGCCGGCGCCGTCCTGCTGCCCACCCTTCTCCTCGTCGTCGCCGCGTTCGGGTTCCGCTCGATCGGGCTGACCACCAGCTTCGAGCTGTGGGTCGACGAGATGCTCTACGCCGAGCTCGGGGCCTCGGTCGCGCGGGGGGAGATGCCGAACCTGCCCGACGGGCCGTTCTTCCTGCACCCGCCCGGCTTCTTCATCGTCGAGGCCGTCGCGATCCACCTGTTCGGGATCAGCGGCGATCGGATGGATCTCGTCTACCAGCTGCGGTGGGTCAGTGCCTTCTGCGGAGCGCTCTCCGTCGGACTGATCTTCGTGATCCTGCGACGGCCGATCGGGGCTCCGGCCGCGTTCGTCGCCGGTCTCCTGGCGGTCTTCGAGCCGTTCATCCTGCGCAACAACAGCCGCGTGTTCATCGAGACCACGGGCATGCTGGCGGTCCTCGTCGGGCTGGCGCTGGTCAGCGAGCATTTGAGCAGGGACCATCTGTGCAGGGAGGCCGACCAGCGGAGCCGGCTCCGGCTCGTCGTGGCCGGCCTCGCGCTGGGCTACGGCCTGCTCACCAAGGACGTCCTGTTCGTGTGCACCGTCGTGCCGGTGGCGCTCGCCGTGCTGTGGCGCCGGACGCTGCCACTGCGCGACGGGGCGGTGCTGATGGGCACGACCGTCGTGCCGTACGTGATCTACCTGGTCGTCCTCGCGTTCTCCGGCGGCCTCGGCGGCTGGTTCGAGGCCAAGAGCCAGGGCTTGCTGCGCGCGCTCGGTTTAGTCCAGGCGACCGGCTTCAACGCCCCGAACTCACCGAGCCTGATCGGCCGGATCCTCGACCAGTTGGGCTCCTTCGGCACCAGCTACGTGCTGCTTCTCGTGTGCCCGTTGGCGGGCGTCGTCGCGGCACTGAGCGCCTCGCCGGCGCGGCGGTTCCTCGGTCTGGTCGCGCTGATGATGGGGCTGTTCGGCGTCTACTCCGCCGCCTTCGGCACGTTCGAGGAGCAGTACGGCTACCCCGTCATGATCGCGGGGATCCTTGCCGCCGCGATCAGCGCGGTGGAGCTCTCTGCGCGCTTCCCGCGCGCCAGCCGCCCGATCACGGCGGTCTGCCTCGTCTTCGTCGTCGCGGCGGCGGTACTGGGCATCCGCGCCGAGGCGACCAGGGACGACGGCTTCCTGCAGGTGAGCGACTGGATGCGGACGAACCTCCCCGTCGGCGCCAAGGTGGGGGTCACGAACAGCACCGGGGCGTGGGCGTTCGACCAGGATCCGCACTTCGGGATCTGGGCCTCGCTGCCCGACCTGGCCGACAACGGGGCGTCCTACGTGTTGACCCAGAGCCTGCCGACCAGCCTCGGGTACGGCTACGCCAAGCCGGAGCTGCTGCCCTGGCTCGCGGCGAACGCCAAGCCCATGATCGCGGTGAACGGGCCGACCAACGGGACCACCACGCTGTGGTTCATCAACAAGGACGCGCTGCAGGCAGGCGCCGCGGCCCGCGTCGCATTCCCGGCGAACGAGCAGGAGCAGTAGGGGATGTCGGACGTCCTGCGCGGGTGCCGGCGGGGCCTGGCGGCGATCGGTGCGGCGGTGCTCGTCACCGCACTGACCGCGTGCCGCTCGGGTCCCGCCGAGCCGGCCAGCGCGCAGCCGGGGCTCACCTTCGGTGTCCTGGGCGGGTCGTGCGACGCGGACCGGGTTAGCGCGCTGCACCAGGCCGGGGTGCAGTTCGTCGAGGTGGGCGTGCGGTGGAGCCGGCTCGAGCCGGCCCCGGAGCAGTTCGACCAGGCCTACATCGACGCTCTGCGGGCCCGCCTCGCCCGGTGCACGGACGCGGGCCTCGGCGTCGTGCTCACCCCGGGCTTCCAGTACGCGCCGGCGTGGGTCCGCGACCTCCCGGGCGGCAGGTACCGGGACCAGAACGGCGCCGCGAACCCTGCGAAGGTGCCGAACTACGTCTTCAGCGCGAGGGTCCGGGGTGCGGCGGAGCGGTACCTCGACCGGTTCGCCGCCGAGTTCCCCCTCGACGGCTTCGCGGCGGTGCGGATCGGGACGAGCGAGGCGGGTGAGCTCGGCTATCCCGGCATGCAGCTCGGCACGGAGGGCAACCGCTTCTGGGCGTTCGACGACGCCGCGCTCTCCGGCGACGGGCTGCCCGCCGGGATGTCGCCGAACCCGATGCCCGGCTGGAAGCCCGGCGACCGGACCTGGCAGGGCCGCCCGGTCGACGCCGCGGCCGCCCGGTCGTGGTTCGACTGGTACGCCGGCTCGGCGGTCCGGACAACCGTCTGGCAGATCGGCGTCCTGCGCGACCGCGGCTATCGCGGCCCGATCCACATGCCGCTCGCCGGGCGAGGCGTCCTGCCCGCCGACCTCGTCGCGGCGACGGAGGCGGCGCTCGACGGCACCGCCGACCGTGACGGGAGCCTGGAGCGGGGCCTGTTCTACCCCGAGCAGCTGCGGGCGATCGCCGGCGCGACCGACGCGAGCACGCTGTTCGCCGACGTCACCGGGGTCGACGACGCCACCGCCGTGGCGGCCCGCGAGCTGGACCCGCCGCAGGACACCTGCCAGGCGGCGGACGCGTCACTCCCGTTGCGCGACACCCCGTCCGTCGACACGTGGTCCGCGACGCGGTGGACCGTCGCCAACGCCCGCGCCGCCGGTCTGCGCGTCGTCGGCGAGAACCCCGGGCACCCGGCGACCCCGGGAACCGGTGGCGACGACTCGTCCGACGACCTCACCCAGCAGCTCGTCCACGCTCCCCGCTACGCCCAGGAGTGCGGGTTCGAGGTGCTGATGTGGGCCTTCGAGGACGACCTGTTCGGCCCGGACCCCGAGGTGTCGGTCGACGACCTCGCGCGTCGCATCGCGTTCCCCTAGAGAGTTTCCTCAGCGAAAGGAGAGCTCCATGACTGCCCCGCTGCGCGTGCTGCACCTCGGCTTCGAGGACCCGGCCGTGCCTGGTGCAGGCGGCGGCTCGCTGCGCACCCACGAGATCAACCGGCGGCTCGTCGCCGACGGCATGGACGTCACGGTGCTCACCACCCGCTTCCCCGGCTGCGTCGACCGCGTGCAGGACGGCGTCCGCTATCTGCACGTCGGCCGGGGCCGGAGCGGGTCGCGGATGGCCCGGCTGGTCGGATACGTGTTCGGCCTGCCCGCCGCAGTGCGCCGGTACGCGGCCGAGCACAAGCCGGACCTCGTCGTCGAAGACTTCTTCGCACCGTTCTCGACGATGGCGGCTCCGCTGTGGACCCGGTACCCGACGATCGGCGTCGTGCAGTGGTTGCAGGCCAAGGAGAAGAGCAAGCAGTACCACCTGCCGCTGCACCTGCTGCAGACCTTCGGGGTGCGCAGCCACCGCCGGCTCGTCTCGGTCTCCGCCGACACCGGCAACCAGCTGCGGACGATCAACCCGAAGCTCGAGGTCGAGGTGATCGGCAACGGTGTCGATCCCTCGTTGTTCGACCAGCCGCAGCAGGCCGGGCGTGACGTCGTCTACATCGGCAGGCTGGAGTTCGAGGGCAAGGGCCTGGACCTGCTGCTCGACGCGTGGAGCCGGATCCACGAGAAGACCGAGGGCGACCTCGTGATCGCCGGTGAGGGCCACGACGAGGCCCGCGTGCGTCGCGAGGTGAAGCGGCTGGGGCTCGACGACCGCGTGCGCTTCGTCGGCTGGGTGCGCGGCGAGGAGAAGGCGCGCCTGCTGGCGGAGGCCCGCGCGGTCGCGATGCCGTCGCGGATGGAGACCTTCGGCATCGTCGCGGTCGAGGGGTTCGCCGCGGCCACCCCGGTGGTCGCCTTCGCGATCCCGTCGCTGCGCGAGGTCGTCCCCGAGGGGGCCGGCTTCGCCGTGGAGCCGTTCGACGTCGAGGCCTACGCGCAGCGGCTGCTCCAGGTGTGCACCGACGCCGAACTGGCGCTGGCGATGGGCTCCGAGGGCCGAAAGTTCGCGGCGGGTTACGACTGGGACGTCCTCGCCGGCCAGCAGGCCGAGATGTACCGGACGGCGGCGGTCGAGCTGATGGCCCGCGGCCGGCGAGCGGCGCCGCCTGCCGTGGCGTCCCCGGAGAGTCCGTCCGTCGGCACGGTGCGGTCGTGACGGTGTCGCAGCGGTCGGTCCCCGAGGGGATCGCGCGGGTGCTGCACGACGGCCGCCCCGCGGTGTTCGTCTCACCGCACCTCGACGACGCCGTCCTCTCGTGCGCTGCGCTCATGCGGGCGATGGTGTCCCGCGCCTCGGTGACGGTGGTGACGCTGTTCTCAGCCGCCGGACCCCCGCCGCACACCCGCGCGGCGCGGACGTTCCTGCGGCAGTGCGGTGCCGACGATGCCGGTGCACTGTTCGACCGACGTTGCCGCGAGGACGTGGAGGTGCTCGACGGCCTGGGTGTCCGGTATGTGCACCTCGGTCATCCGGACGCGCTGTTCCGGCGTCGGAGCGACCCGTCGGGGCTGTTGCGTCGGGCCGGTCGCGTGTTGCCCGAGCTCGACCACCGTTATCCGACGTTCCGGTTCGACATCGACCTCGGTCGGGTCTCCCGGGGCGACCGCGAGCTGCTCGACCTCGTCACAGCCGAGGTGGCGGACGTCGCCCGGGGCGCGGCGGTGTTCGCGCCGCTGGGGGTCGGGCGGCACGTCGACCACCTGCTCGCCCGCGAGGTGGGGGAGCACCTGGGGGCGGTGCTGTACGCGGACTTCCCGTACACCGCCCGTGATCCCGAGGGTGAAGCTGTGGCGGCCGGAGGTCTGACCCCGTGGGCATGGACCGACGACCTCGCCGCGAAGCGGTCGGCGATCGCCGGGTACCGGACGCAGGTGGACGCGCTGTTCCCGGGTGGGGAGATCCCGCTGCGGCCAGAGACGTACTACGCGCCGGGGCCCTGACCGTCACTATTAGGCTCGGCCCGTGACCGCCGCAGCTTCCGTCCGGGTCCGCTTCTGCCCCTCGCCGACCGGTACACCGCACGTCGGCCTGGTCCGGACGGCGCTGTTCAACTGGGCCTACGCCCGCCACACCGGCGGCGCCTTCGTCTTCCGCATCGAGGACACCGACGCCCAGCGCGACAGCGTCGAGTCCTACAACGCGATCCTCGACGCCCTGACCTGGCTGGGTCTGCGGTGGGACGAGGGGCCGCAGGTCGGCGGCCCGCACGGGCCGTACCGCCAGAGCGAGCGCCGCGACACCTACCGCGACGCCCTCGGCCTGCTCGTGCAGGCGGGCGAGGTCTACGAGTCGTACTCCAGCGCCGAGGAGATCGAGGCGCGGCACCGGGCGGCGGGGCGCGACCCGAAGCTCGGCTACGACAACGCCGACCGCGACCTCACCGAGGAGCAGAAGGCGGCGTTCCGCGCCGAGGGCCGACGGCCGGTGTTCCGGCTGCGGATGCCGGACCGCGACATCTCCTTCACGGACCTGATCCGCGGCGAGATCACCTTCAAGGCCGGGGTCGTGCCCGACTTCGTGCTCGCCCGCGGCGACGGCACCCCGCTCTACCCGCTGACGAACCCGCTCGACGACGCGCTGATGGGCATCACGCACGTCCTGCGCGGCGAAGACCTGCTGCCCTCGACGCCGCGCCAGATCGCGCTGTTCGAGGCGTTGGCGCGGGTGGGGATCGGCGCCGGCGCGCCGACCTACGCGCACCTGCCGCTGGTCACCGGCGACGGGAACCGCAAGCTCTCCAAGCGCGACCCGCAGTCGAACCTGTTCCTCTACCGCGACCGCGGCTTCGTCCCCGAGGGCCTGCTCAACTATCTGGCGCTTCTCGGCTGGTCGCTCCCGGCTGGTCCGGGATCGGCGGACCGCGACGTGTTCACCCTCGCCGAGATGGTGGAGGCATTCGACGTCACAAAGGTGTCGGCGAACACGGCGCGGTTCGACATCAAGAAGGCCGAGGCCATCAATTCCGCACATCTGCGGATGTTGACGCCCGACGACTTCGCGCGGCGCCTCGAGCCGTACGTCGTGGCCGAGCTGTCGGGCACGGCACCCGTGATGACGGACACTCTCGACGGTGAGCAGCGGCCGCTGCTCGTCGCCGCCGCGCCGCTGGTGCAGGAACGGAGCACGGTGCTGTCGGACGCCGCGCTGATGCTGCGGTTCCTGTTCGTGCCCGAGACGGCGTTCGCCGTCGACGACGACGCCGCGGCCAAGAACCTGGGAACGGACGCCGCTCCGGTCCTGGAAGCCGCCCTGACCAGCCTCGACAAGGTCGGCGACTGGTCGGCCACGGAGATCGAGGCGGCCCTGAAGGGGGCCCTGGTGGACGGGCTGGGGCTCAAGCCGCGGAAGGCCTTCGGGCCCGTGCGGGTGGCCGTCACGGGCCGGACGGTCTCGCCGCCGCTGTACGAGTCGATGGAGCTGCTGGGCCGCGAGCGGTCCCTGGAGCGCCTGAGGGCCGGTTTTGAGCGCGCCGGAGCCGTCGGCTAGAGTGGTGCACTGCAGGACGCGGGCACGTCGTGGTCGCGGTCCTTGGGGTATGGTGTAATTGGCAACACGACTGATTCTGGTTCAGTTATTCTAGGTTCGAGTCCTGGTACCCCAGCGAAACGCAAGAGTCGCCAGATGCTAGCGTTTCCTCGCCGCGGCCCCGTCGTCTAGCGGCCTAGGACGCCGCCCTCTCAAGGCGGTAGCGCGGGTTCGAATCCCGTCGGGGCTACAACCGAAAGGGCCCGTTCCGGAATCTGGAACGGGCCCTTTCGCAATCCGCGCGACCTCAGTCTTCGTCCTTCTTCTTCGTCGTCGTAGGGGTCGTCGGGGGCGTCGTCGACTCCGACGGCGGTGCCGAGGTGGTCCCCGTCGGGCTCGGCTCCACCGACTCGGACGGGGCGGGCGTCGTCTCCACCACCGGCGGCGGCACGGGCGCAGCGGCCCGACGCGTGCGGGTCGGCGCCGGCCGGGGGCGGTGCGTCGTCGGCGTGAGTGTGGGGGTCGGCGTCAGTTCCACGGTCGGCAACGCAGGCGCGATGAACGCGGGGACCAGGGGAGCGGGCCTGCTGACGGCGCTGTTCGTCGTGCGCGGCGCCGGCCAGAGGAACAGGGTCGCGATCACGGCCACCGCCGCTGCGGCCCCGCCGATGCTCACCAGCGCCGCCGGGCTGCGACCCCGCCTGACGGCCGCTGCAGGCGCCGCTTCCGACGCGTACTCCTCGGCGTAGTCCTCCGCGGCATCCGCGACGGCGGCCCACCGGCCGCTGCCGCTGCGCTGCGTCGGCAGCATCACCGGCTCGTCGGTCTCGGTAACCAGCGCCGTCGCCTGGCTTTCCGTCGCGGAGAGCGGCAACCCGGAGGGCGGGGTGTATCCCGACAGGAGGCCCGCGGTGTTCGTGGCACCGAACGTGCCGCTGAAGCCCCCGAGCGCCGTGAACAGGCCGTCGTCGTCCGACGGTGCCCCTGTGTCGTCGCCGGTCTGAGGCTTCTCAGGCCGGTCGCTACCGGAGTCGTCCGGTTCCGGTTCGCCCTGGTCCGCGGCCGCGTGCGCCCCGGACCCCTCGATCCGACGTTCGTCCGCCGCGTGCGCGCCCGAGTCGTCGATCCGACGCTCGCCTGCTGCGTGTGCCCCGGACTTCTCGGTCCGGCGCTCGAAGCTCGCTAAGCCGCCGTTCGACCAGGCCCCCGAGTGGTGCGAGCGCGGCGAGGGGACCTCGGCCGGCGGGTCGTCGTCCCCGTCGCTGTTGCTCGCGGGCTCCACCGACATGCCCGGGAACTGGGCGAGTGCCGCCACGCGGGAGGCGACGTCGTCGGTCCGCTCCGCCTCGACGTCGCCGGCCAGCAGGGCGAGTGCGGCACCGCAGGCGGCGTCCGAGGCGACCTGCGCCGAGTCGTCCGCCGCGGTTGCGCCGGAGTGCCACTCGGCGGCCCGCGCAGTGGTCAGGAAGGTGACGTCGAGGTCCTGCTCGGCCAGCGCGCCGGCCAGCAACTCGGTGCGATCGTCGTCCCATGAAGCGGGGCGCGTCACCGCGACCCCCGCCGCCGCTGCGCCCTCGCGCTCGGCGACCCGGTCCACGACCCAGCGCACCAGCCACGCCGTCAGCTCCTCCGGCGCCCACGGCTCGCCTGCGAGCACCATCGGGACGTCGTCGCCGATCCGGCCCGGGAACCCGCGGACGACCCGGTCGGGCTCGTCGTCGGCCCACCGCTCGGCTGCGGCGCCCACGTCGAGGCTGCCGTCGGCGCCGAGGTGCAGCACGGACGTAACCCCGCACCCGCCGTCGCCGAGATCGACCGCCTCGACGTCGTCGGAGCCTTCCCGCGCGACTGCGGCCGACGTGCGCGCGGCCCCGACGTCGATCCCGAGGACGTAACTCATCGGTGGCGGGTCCTCCTCGCGGACGGATCCGGCGGACGGCACGAGGCCGTCGGGGAGTCGCCGGATCGTCGGGCGGATGTCGTTCACGGGGCACCCGGTGATCGGAGTGGCCGATCGGCACGTTAGCCGGGGTTGCCGCGCGCACCGGGGGAACGGGCCGGACGCGCGCCGGGGTGCGGTGGACGGTCGCCCGGCAGCGGTGCGTCAGAGGCGGTGCTGCAGCGCGTCCGCGGCCGCCAGCAGGTCGGCCGCCCACCGCACACCCGGACGCCGCCCGATCCGGTCGACCGGGCCCGACACCGACACCGCCGCGACCACCGTGCCCGCCGCGTCGCGGACCGGCGCAGACACGCTTGCTACACCGGTCTCGCGCTCGGCCACGCTCTGTGCCCACCCGCGGCGGCGCACGTCGAGCAGCGCGCGTTCGGTGAACGTCGCCTCCGGCAGCAGCGCGCGCTGGGTCATCGGATCCGCCCAGGCCGCGAGCACCTTGGCGCCCGACCCGGCCGTCATCGGCAGCCGCGTCCCGACCGGCACGGTGTCGCGCAGCCCGCTCGCCGGCTCCGCCGCGGCGATGCAGACACGCGCCGCGCCGTCGCGGCGGTAGAGCTGCACGCTCTCGCCGGTGATGTCGCGCAGCCGGGGCAGCACGGCGGCCGCGGCCTCCAGAAGGGGGTCCACACCGCGGTGCGCGAGCTCGGTCAGCGTGGGGCCGGGTCGCCACCGGCCGTCCGTCCCACGATGCAGGAGTCCGTGCACCTCGAGCCCCACCGCGAGGCGGTGCGCCGTCGCCCGGGGCAGCCCCGTACGGGCGCACAGCTCGGACAGCCCGCACGGCTCCGCAGCCGCCGCACGCAGCACCCCCACGGCCTTGTCCAGTACGCCGATGCCGCTAGACTGTCCCACGAAGCAATACTAACTTCCCGAATTCTGAGATGTCGAGGAGACGGCCCGGTGGGATCAACAGGGCGTAGCACGCTGGCCGAGAAGG
The DNA here is from genome assembly GCF_031845345.1 of Pseudonocardia charpentierae. NCBI lineage: Bacteria > Bacillati > Actinomycetota > Actinomycetes > Pseudonocardiales > Pseudonocardiaceae > Pseudonocardia > Pseudonocardia charpentierae. The sequence continues at coordinate 179,448 of NZ_JAVREJ010000011.1, forward strand.
TGTGGAATCAGCACTTAGTCCGCAAGGGTGAGGGGCAGGAACCGGACCTGCTCTACATCGATCTTCACCTCGTGCACGAGGTCACCAGTCCGCAAGCGTTCGACGGGCTCCGCCTCGCGGGTCGTCCCGTCCGCCGGACGGACCTCACCGTTGCGACTGAAGACCACAACGTCCCCACGCTGGACGTCCTCGCGCCGATCGCGGACCCGGTGTCGCGCACGCAGGTCGAGACGCTGCGCAGGAACTGCGCCGAGTTCGGCGTCCCGCTCTACCCGATGAACCACGCCGAGCAGGGCATCGTGCACGTCGTCGGCCCGCAGCTGGGCCTCACCCAGCCCGGCCTGACGGTCGTCTGCGGCGACAGCCACACCTCCACGCACGGTGCCTTCGGCGCCATGGCGTTCGGCATCGGCACCTCCGAGGTCGAGCACGTGCTCGCCACGCAGACGCTGCCGCTCAAGCAGTTCAAGACGATGGCGATCAACGTCAACTCGAACACCGGTCGGCTGCGCCCCGGCGTCACGAGCAAGGACGTCATCCTCGCGATCATCGCCAAGATCGGTACCGGCGGCGGCCAGGGCTACGTACTGGAGTACCGGGGCAACGTCATCGAGAACCTCTCGATGGAGGCCCGGATGACGATCTGCAACATGTCGATCGAGGCGGGCGCCCGCGCGGGCATGATCGCCCCGGACGAGACGACCTTCGCCTACCTCCACGGCCGCGACCGCGCGCCGAAGGGCGAGGACTGGGACGCCGCCGTCGAGGCGTGGCGCGAGCTGCGCAGCGACGACGACGCGGTGTTCGACGCCGAGGTCGACATCGACGCCGACACGCTGACCCCCTTCGTCACCTGGGGCACCAACCCGGGGCAGGGTCTGCCGCTGGCCGACCGGGTGCCGGACCCCGAGGCGATCGTCGACGAGAACGAGCGCGTGGCCGCCGAGCGGGCGCTGGAGTACATGGGCCTGGAGGCGGGCACGCCCCTGCGCGACGTCCACGTCGACACCGTCTTCGTCGGCTCCTGTACGAACGGCCGGATCGAAGACCTGCGGTCGGTCGCCGAGATCATCCAGGGCCGCAAGGTCGCCGACGGCGTGCGGATGTTGGTCGTCCCCGGCTCGATGCGGGTGCGGTTCCAGGCCGAGGAGGAGGGCCTCGACAAGGTCTTCACCGACGCTGGCGCCGAGTGGCGCTCCGCGGGTTGCTCGATGTGCCTGGGCATGAACCCGGACCAGCTGGCCCCGGGCGAGCGCAGCGCGTCGACGTCGAACCGCAACTTCGAGGGCCGCCAGGGCAAGGGCGGTCGCACCCACCTGGTCTCCCCGCTGGTCGCTGCGGCAACAGCGGTCCGCGGCACCCTCTCGTCTCCCGAGGACCTGAACTGATGGACGCCTTCACCACCCACACCGGCATCGGCGTCCCGTTGCGCCGCAGCAACGTCGACACCGACCAGATCATCCCGGCGGTCTACCTCAAGCGGGTCACCCGTACCGGGTTCGAAGACGGGCTGTTCTCGGCCTGGCGCAACGACCCGACGTTCATCCTCAACACCGTGCCGTTCGACCACGGCTCGGTGCTGGTCGCCGGCCCGGACTTCGGCACCGGCTCGTCGCGCGAGCACGCCGTCTGGGCGTTGCTGGACTACGGGTTCCGCGTGGTGATCTCCTCGCGGTTCGCCGACATCTTCCGCGGCAACTCGGCCAAGGGTGGCCTGCTGGCGGCGGAGGTCGCGCAGCCGGACGTCGAGCTGCTGTGGAAGCTGCTGGAGAACCAGCCGGGCACCGAGCTGACGGTCGACCTGCGGGAGAAGACGGTGCAGGCCGCCGACCTGACCGTGCCGTTCGACATCGACGACTACACCCGCTGGCGCCTGCTGGAGGGCCTCGACGACATCGGCCTGACGCTGCGGCACGCCGACGCGATCGCGGCGTTCGAGGCGGCCCGCCCGGGGCGCCTGCCGACGACCGTCGGCTGATGCTTTTGCAGGAAAGCCACTTTCATGCAATGACGTTGCAGGAAAGTGGCTTTCCTGACGTTCGGGGACGACCTCAACCGGCCTCGATGACGACCTTGCCGATCGTCGCCGACGACTCCACCCGCCGGTGCGCCTCCGTCAGCGTCGCGGCGTCGATCGGTGACAACCGCGTCGTCAGCGTCGACCGCAGCACGCCCGCGTCCACCAACCGCGCGACCTCGTCGAGCAGCGCGCGCTGGTAGGTGCTCTCCGGCTCGAAGAGCGGCCGGGTGAACATGAGCTCCCAGTGCCAGGTCTGGCTCTTCTCCTTGAGCGGCAACAGATCCAGACGGCGCGGACGTCGACGAGCAGGTCGTGCCCCTCCGGCGCCGGAACGTCGATCTCGACGTCCACGAGGACGTCGGGTGCGCCCGGGTGCAGGAAACCGACGGCGGGGGTGCGGGTCGCGGTCGTTTTCATGATCGCCACCGTATTCCCGACATCGCAGGTCACGCTCCTTACCGCACAACGAGTTCCAACTGGTGGACGACGCGCCATACCTTTACCGTCTGGCCGCATGAACAAGTCCCAGCTCGTGGACGCGCTGGCCGACCGCCTCGGCGACCGGAAGGCCGCGGCCACCGCCGTCGATGCCCTGCTGCAGATCGTGGTCGACACCGTCCGGTCCGGCGACTCGGTGTCGCTCGCCGGCTTCGGCGTGTTCGAGAGCCGGGCCCGGGCCGCCCGCACCGGCCGCAACCCGCGCACGGGCGAGACCGTCGCGGTGCCGGCGACGACGGTGCCCGCGTTCCGCCCGGGAACGGGCTTCCGGAACGCCGTGGCAGGCGACTCGGCCGAGGCGCCCGCCGAAGCCACCGAGCCGGTTGCAGCCGAGGCACCCGTCGAGGCCCCGCCGCGTCGTCGTCGCTCCCCGCGCGCAGCGGCGACCAACGGTTCGGGCGACGGCGGAGCGGTCAACGGCGCCGTCGACCTCGCTTCGGTGCCCACCACGACGTTGCTGGCCGAGCCGCCCGCAGACCCGGTCGACGACAAGCCGGCGAAGGCGAAGAAGCCCGCCGCGAAGAAGGCGGCAGCGAAGGTTCATGCCGAGCCTGCCGCCAAGCCCACCGCGAAGACCGCTGCGAAGGCGGACGCCAAGAAGGTGGAATCAAAGAAGGCGTCCTCCAAGAAGTCGGAAGCCAAGGCCGACGCGAAGAAGGGCAAGAAGGGCAAGAAGTGACGCCGTGCAGCGGGATCCGGACTCGGCCCGCGGCCCGGAACGATCGCGGCGGTCACGAGTCGGGCAGGGCTCCGTAGCGCTGTAGCAGGGAGGTCACCTCCGGCAGCTGCCGGAACGCGACGGCGACGTCGCCGGGGCCGGCCACGCGGTGGGCGTTGGCGTCGACATAGGCACGCAACGCGGCGTCGAACGCCGCCTCGTCGCTCTGTCGCCGCCCTTCGAGCAGCACGGCCGCGCCCTGGTCGTACACGCCGTCGACGTACCGGCCGAAGTCGCCGTTCTGAGCCCAGTACGCCATCGGCTCCCCGAGGTGGCCCTGGACGCGGTCGTCCGGGTCGGGCAACGGGTAGGAGTCGGCCTGGCCGGCGACCCGGGCCTGCGCGTAGGTGGCGAAGGACTCGTCGATCCAGGGGTTGCGGGCCTGGTTGTTGCCGACCAGTCCGTAGAACCACATGTGCGCGACCTCGTGGGCCACCAGCGCGGGGATGGTGCGCCGGCCGACGTCGCCGAACTGCAGAGCGCCCGGGAACTCGACGCCGTCCTCCAGCGGCGGCAGGACCGTCGCCCACAGATCGGTGTACGGGTAGGGGCCGAGGAAGTCCTGCAGCTTCGTCACCGCCGTCTCGAGGCTGTCCACCCACTCGTCCGCGTCGACACGGCTGCCCCGAGCCGGCACGCCGACGTGGTACCGGATGCCGTCGACCTCGCGCTCGGCCACCGTGAACCGGCCGACCGACACCGCCACGTCCCGCACCGCGTCCGCCGCGAAGCGGTGCACGGCGGCTCCGGGCCTGGGACCGGGTTCGACACTCTGCTCCCTGCCGGTGCCGAGAACCTGGTACGCATCCGCTGCGGTGACGGCGAGTTCGGCCAGCCGGAAGTCCTCGCTGGTGACGGTCTCGCCGGCCATGCCGACCGCAGGGTCGCGCACCCAGCCCTCGCCACGTACCCAGGCCAGCAACGGGAACGCCGTGGCGAACCAGGCGATCTCCGCGGAGGGCATGTGGCCGACCCGCTCGCCCGCGTCCCGTCCCAGCACCAGGGTGAAGCCCAGGTCGGCACGAACGGGCGTCCCCGGATCCGAGCACTCAGGCAGCGGCAGCGTGACCACGGTGCCGGCTGCATCACCGGGTGCCCCTCCCGAGCTGACGACCGGTTCGACGGGACGGCCCCCCACCGCGGCATCGGTGACGCTCAGCGACGTCCCGTCCTCGGCGGTGGTCGGCTTGTTCGGCCAGGCGCGGAACACCAGCTCGCAGATGCGCTGGTCAGGCGTGAACTCCACGGACTCCCGCCCGATCACCGACGCGAGGTCGTCCGCGACGTCGAAGCGGAGCTCGACGACCGGTCGCTCGGGCCAGGGTTGGCTTCTGGCGGTGGTGTCGGCCGGTTCGACGGTGGTCCGGGTGCACGCGACGAGCGTCGCCAGCGCGATCACAATGACGAGAGCGCGGCGGGCGGACGGTCGGATCACTATCCGAGTCTTCCGTGAGCGCGGTGACCGCGGCGTGAGGCCTCGTCAGAAGAATTCGAGCGGTCCGTCCGATCGAAGCAAGGTCTGATCGGCATATGACGAATGGGTAAAGCGGCGCCGAGGGGTTACCCAGTGCAACAGGCTGTCCTGTCGCTTCACTCGATCGGGTGGCTCTGCTGCGATCGGACGAACCGCACGTGGCGTCGGGGCGAAGACATGACGTGAGGAAGCGCTGGTGCCTGAGGCTGTCCCTGAGCCGGTGCGCCCGGAGCGACCCAGCCGCGCCGGCCGCCACCTTACGGCGGCCCATGGCCATGTCAGTGACGAGCAGCTCGTGCAGCGCGTCGTCGACGGCGACCGCGCGGCGCTCGGCGGGTTGTACGACCGTCACGGCCGTCAGGCCTACTCCCTCGCCCGCCGCGTGACCGGTAACGAGGAGTCGGGTGAAGATGTCGTCCAGGAGGCCTTCCTCGCCTTCTGGCGCGCCCCCGGGCGATTCGACCCGAGCCGCGGATCGTTCATCAGCTGGCTGCTGACGATCGTGCACCACAAGGCGGTCGACGCCGTGCGCCGGGAGCGTGCGGCCACGCGGCACAACACCACGACCCCCCACCAGGACGAGGAACGGGAAATGCCCTCTCTGCCCGGTGCGGATCACGCCGCGCTGGGCGCTCTCGCCGCGGGACACGTCCGGACGGCGCTGGCGCAGCTGCCTGCCGAGCAGCGCCAGGCTCTGGCCCTGGCCTACTTCGGGGGCTACACCCAACGCGAGGTCGCGGCCATCGTGGACGTGCCGGTCGGCACGGTGAAGTCCCGGATGTTCGCCGGTACCCGACGCCTCCGCGGTATCCTTCTCCCGCTTCTGGGCGACGTCGTCGCCGACGAGAACCCCAACGGTGCGCGGCATGACAGGTGACGTGAGTTCTTCCTGCCCGTCCGGCGAACAGGCCGTCGGGTGGGTGCTGCGCGCGTTGGAGCCGGACGAGGAGAGCGCGTTCCGCGCCCACCTGGCGCAGTGCGATTCCTGCCGCGAGGTCGCACGGGAGACGGAGCAGGTCACCGGCCTGCTGGCCGCGAGCCCCGAGCAGGTCGAACCGCCGCCGCGGCTGCGGGACGCCATTCTGACCGGGGCTGCGAGGACGCCGCAGGTGCACCGGCCCGAGAAGGAGGCAGACGAACCGGAGCCGGCCGGCCCCGTTGCGGCGCCGAGCCCCAGAGCGGGCGCAACCGGACCGGAGCCCGCTCGTCTCCGACCACGCCGGTGGGCCCGCCTGCTCGTCGCCGCTGCGGCTGCGTTCCTCATGGCGCTCACCGGCCTCACCGTCTACACCGTTCACCTCTACCAGCAGTGGAATACGGAGGTAACCCAGGTGCAGCGGCTGGCCGAGGTCATCGTCCGGTCGAAGCAGCCGGGGTCGGTGAACGTCACCCTCACCACGGACGGCCGGCCGGTCGCGGCGGTGATGGTCGTCGACGGCCAGCTGACGCTGCTGAGCAGCGAGCTCGCACCGAACGACCGAGCCACCACCACGTACGTCCTGTGGGGTCTCGGCGATGCAGACGCAGCTCCTCTGCCGATCGCCGCGTTCGACGTCGTCGGCTCCGATGCGGCGCCCCGCTGGTCCGGTGCGGCGCCCGGCGCGTTCTCCGGCTACGCGGCCTCGTTGGAGCCCGGCCGGACCATGCCCGCCACGCCGACGTCGATCGTGGCAGCCGGTCAGGCGGGGTAGGTCGGCGCCGACCGTGCGGACGCGGTCTTGCGGGTCGTCCGGGTCGCCAGCCGTCCCGCCTTACCGGCGAGCACCCGTACCAGTGACTCGAGCGGACCCCTTCCGACGGCACGCCGCCAGCCGACCGCGAACAGCACGGCGGCGACGACCTGCACGAGGTAGCCCCCCAGCGCGTCGAACTGGTCCAGCGGCGAGTTCAGGAAGACCACGTGGCAGGTGTAGACGGTGAGGGTGAGGGCGCCGACGGCGGCGAGCGGCGAGGTGACGGCGCCGATCACCCGGGCCGCCGCCGGCCGGGTGACGTGCCCGAGCAGCAACATCACTCCGAGCACGGCGACCGCCGAGCCGGTGGTCTGAACGAGGTCGACCGGCGTGCTGGAGTGGGGGGCGTCCGTCGCCAGCCACCACCAGGTCGTGGTCGGTGTCGTGCCCTCGGGCCAGAGCGTGACGAAGTCACCGACGGTGGGCGCGGACGCCAGCTCGTCGGCCGGCGTGACCGAGCGGATCCGTTCCAGACCGCCGAGCGGCCCGAGCAGCCACCACGACAGCGCGGTGGCCCCCAGGGCCAGCGTCGTCCCCACGACGACGAGCCCGGCGGCGACCCGGGCCGAGGACAGCCGTAGCCGTCCGACGGCGATCCCCGCGCAGATGTAGACGAGCCAGGGCACGGCCGGGTAGTAGCCGGTCAGCGCCAGCTCGGACAGCAGAGCACCCGGATCGGCGAACGCGGTGAACGAGGGATTCACCAGATCCGGCACCGGCAGGTGCGGACGGACGAGCTGGCTCAGGACGGGCACCCCGCCCGCGACGAGTGCGCCGCTTGCGAGGAGCACCTTCGTGGGCAGGAACACCAGCGGGATCGCGAGCAGGAACAGCACCGCGTAGTAGGGCAGGATGTTAGCGGCGAGCTCGACGTCCGTGTAGCCCAGCGCCAGCCCGATGAGGCCGACGACCAGACCGCGAACGGCCAGCGAGACCACCGCCCGACGGCCGTCCGCGCCGCCGGATACCCGCCGCCGCCCGGTGGTGAAGGCGATGCCCATGCCGGCCAGCACGGCGAACAGCGCGGCCGACCGGCCTGCGGTCACGAGATAGGTGAGGCTCGGGCTGCCGTCGGGGTCGACGTCGTACAGGGCGTGCACGGCGATCATGCCCAGCACGGCCAGCCCCCGAGCCGCGTCCATGCCGCGCAACCGTGCACCGGCCGGTGCGGTCGGGGGAGCGGCGGGCCCCTGCGTGGTGCCCGGTGCCGCGCAGAGTGCGGCGGTCATGCCATCACCTCGTCGATCAGGTCGTGGCCCAGGTCGGTGGGCAGCCGGGACGGGGCGCGCAGCCCGGCGTCGTGGTACCAGTCCGCAGTGGCCTCGGGGTGCGGGCCGACGACGCCGACCCGTCCGGCGCCGAAGGGAGCGACCAGGGCCGCGATCCCGCCGTTGGGGTAGCGGGCGAGCACGGTGGCACCCGTGGCGCCGGGCGCCGGCACGAACACCGGGCCGTCCTGGAAGAACAGCTGCCGGCGGTGCCCGCGCCAGTCGACGTCGATGATGACATCGCCGGTTCCGCGGACCGTGGCACCGGGCGTGGCGACGTACTGGTCGGTGTCCCCGGGCAGCAGGTCGAAGCCGGGTGTGGCGCCGGCGAGGTACCCGCCCAGACAGAATCCGAGGTAGCGACCGCCTGCGGCGACGTAGTCCCGGATGGTGGCCCGGTGGCGGCGCATCAGACAGTAGGCGGCCCGCAGCGTGCCCCCGCCGGGTTGGGCGTAGAGGACGGCCCGGCTCAGCGTCGCCGGCCGGAGTTTCTCCCCTCTGCCGACGTAGCGCACCTCGAAGCCGAGCGGCGAGCTGCGCAGGAGGTCGGCGACGGCCTCGGTGCAGGCGGTCGGCCGAGCTGCCGGACCGCGGTAGACCAGCGCGAGAGGCCGCATCAGGTTCCTGCGGTGGGTGCCGGGTGCAGGGTCAGCGCGGTGCAGCGGATTCCACCGCCGCCCTTGGCGAGCTGGGTCGTCGGCAGCTCGACCACGCGCAGGCCGCGGGCGCGCAGCGTCGCCGCCAGCTGTGGTGCGCGGTCGGTCATGGTCACGGTCCGGCCGTCGCTGACGAGGTTCAGGGCGAACCGGGCCGCTTCCGCCGGGGAGACCTCGATGAGCTCGAGCCCGAGACCGCGGAGCACCGCTCGACTCGGGGCGTCGAAGGCCTGCGGGCACCACGCGAGCGTGTGCGGATCGTCGACGACCGCGAGGGCGAGGTCGAGGTCGTACCACTGCGGTCCGACGGTGCGCAGGCTCACGACCTCGTAGTCGAGCTCCTCGGCCAGCAGGTCGTGCATCCGCCGGTCGGTCCGCTGCCCGTGGGCGGCGAGCAGCAGGGGGCCGCACGGCAGGGCGTCGCCCTGCCCGCTGAAGGCGTAGGGCGCCTCCACGACGCGGAACCCGCTCTCCTTCAGCCACGCGCGGTGGTGCGGGCTCTCGGGTTGCCGGGGCGCGGGCAGGTTGGCCAGCACCGCGGTGCGCCCGCTGACGAGTGCGGCGTTCGCGGTGAAGACCATGTCCGGGCAGCCCGGGACAGAGGGCAGGTGCTCGACGACGCGACCGGCGTGCAGGTGGGCCTCGACGATGGCGCGATGCTCGGTGACCGCGGCCACGTGATCGGGCTGATCCGCGGTGGACATGTAGGGGTTGATCTCGTAGTCGACGCGGAAGTGCTCGGCGTCGGAGACGAGCAGGTGATCGTTCATCAGGCAACTCCTTCTGCGGGGATCCCGCGCCAGTGCGTGCCCGCAGGCAGTTGCTCGCCCTTCATCACGAGCGAGAGGGGCTCGAGGGTGGTGTCCGCACCGACGGTGGCGTCGTAGAGCACGACGGCCCGGTCGCCCACGCTCGCGCGGGGACCGACCCGCACCGTCGACATCTTCATCACGCGGTCCTCGAAGAGGTGGGTCTGCAGGGAGACGTCGCGGCCCACCGCCGCGTCGTCGTCGATCTCGACCAGGTCGAACTCCGTGAGGTAGGTCGAGGCGATGAAGGTGCGGCGCCCGATCCGCGCGCCGAACAGGCGGAGCACCGGGGGGAGGAACGGCGTGCCCACCAGGAGGTAGAGCAGCGCCGGCACGGCCGCGGCCTCGTACAGTCCGGTCACGAACTCGGCACGGCGGACGAAGCCGCTCCACAGTGGCTCCACCCGCGGGCGGTAGGTGCCGACCACGAGCCACTTGACCATGGCGACGACGCCGGAGACGGCGAGCCCGGAGAGCACTGCGAGCAGCGGCGCGAGCAGCGCGACGGCGCCGACGCCGGTGCCCGCGACGGCCAGCATCGACAGCGACAGCAGGTACAGGTACACCGCAGCCGCGACCAACGAGGCGGGCAGCGTGATGCGCAGGAACTCGACGGCCAGCCGCCCGGCCACCCGCCGCCTGCTCGGCAGGAACGTCAGGCTCTCGGCGAAGTCGCCGCTGTCCTGCCGAGCCGGGAGGTGCATCGCCGGGGAGCCCAGCCACGCGGAACCGGCCGGCACGCCGGCGGCCGGCGGCACGGTCTGCACCCCCACCAGGGAGTCGTCGCCGAGCCGTGTCCCGGGTGGGATCAGCGCGGCGTTGCCGACGAAGGCCCGCGCTCCCACCTCGGAACGGCGGAAGCTGACCCGGCCGTGGTGGAAGGTCGCGCCGCCCATGCTGGCCATGTCGGCGATGAAGCTCTCGTTGCCCAGGACGAGCAGGTCGGGGTCGAGGTGCGCGACGGTGGAGACCTCGGCACCCCGGCCCACCTTCGCGCCCAGCGCGCGGAGCCACGGCACCGTGTACAGCGTCGCGTACAGCGAGTTGGTGAACTCGAGACTCATCTCCAGCACCTTGTCCGCCAACCACTTGCGCACACCGAGTGCGGAGCGCGCGGGGTAGACGCCGACCGGAGTGTCCGGTTGCACCAGCGAGTGCACCGACAGGACGGTCACGCAGACCGTCAGCACGAAGACCGGGCCGACGAGCAGGGCCGACACCAGGCCGACGGTCTCGCCGTACACCAGCAGGGCGCTCCAGACCAGAAGCACCGTCGGGATGAGCATCAGCAGGGGCAACAGCTCCAACAGGACGAGCCCGGCGGCCACGGCGAGGTGCTGGACGCGCGTCCATCCGGCGGCGGGAGCGTCCCGGTCCAGCTCGGCCAGCGTCTCGTCGACCTGGTCGGTCCGCGTCGACGGGGAGCCCACCCAGCGTTCGCCGGCGGGGATGTGCTGACCGCGAGCCGCAGTGGACTGCTCGGCGAGCACCGCCCAGTCCCCGATCGTGGTTCCGGGTTCGAGCACCGCGCCCGAGCCGACGAAAGCCCCCTCTCCGATCGTGATGGGCTCGACGACGACCCAGCCGTTCTCGACCACCCAGGGGCGCATGGCCACCCCGTAGCCCACGCTCGCACCGGATCCGATCCGCAGCAGCGACGGCAGGGACACGATCGCCGTGCCCATGTGCACGTCGTCGCCGACGCGGGCACCGAGCAGCCGCAGGTAGGGGGTGATGAGCGGCGACCCGCTCAGCACCTGCAGCGGTGCGAGCGAGAGCATGACGTCCAGCGCCCACAGCTGCAGGTAGGTGCCGCTCCACAGGCGGTGGCGGCCGGGGGCGACGCCGTGGCTCAGCACGCGCACCATCACCGGCGCCAGCAACCAGCGCAGACCCAGGTACACCGCGGTCGCCATCAGCGCGATGAGGCTCAGGACCCTGAGCGAGACCTGGCCGGAGTTGGCGATGTAGATCGCCACGACCGGCAGGGTCAGCAGAAGCATCAGCGCGTACAGGTAGGCCCCCTGCAGAGCCCCGGCCACTCCGTAGCGACCGCTCGACACCACGGCGTGCTCCGCCGGCACCCTGGACGTCGCGCCCGCCACCGATGCGGCGTCGGTGCGTGCCTGCAGGTGCGCCGCCATGGTGCGCACCGTGGAGTTCTGGTAGAGGTCGCGCACCGCCGGCGTCACGCCCACCCCGCGCTCCCGAAGGAGCGACACCGCCGTGGCCGCAAGCAGCGAGTGGCCTCCGAGGTCGGCGAAGAAGTCGGCGGTGACCGACAGATCGCCGGGGTCGAGCCGGAACGCGGTCGCCCAGGCGTCGCGAACGGCCACCTCCATGGGGCCGTCCGCGGTGACGACATCCCCGCTTCTGACGATCAGCCGGCGGCCGCTCGGCGCAGGCAGCCGGCGGCGGTCGACCTTGCCGCTCGGCATCGTGGGCAGCGCGGGCAGCACCTCGAGGTAGCCGGGCACCATGTAGTCGGGTACGCGCTCGCGCAGCAGCTCGTGCAGTCTCCCGATCGGCTCGGCATCGGCCGAGCCGGACCGCGTGGTGACGTAGGCGACGAGTTCCTCGGCGCCCCCGACGGGCAGCAGCGCGGCCACCGCGCTCTCCACGGCCGGGTCGTCGAGCAGCACGCTCTCGATCTCGCCGAGGTCGACCCGGTGGCCCCGGATCTTGACCTCGTCGTCCGCGCGACCCAGGTAGACGATCTCGCCGTTCTCGTCCACGCGCCCGAGGTCACCGGTGCGGTAGATCCGTTCGCCCGCCGGCCCGTACCGCACGAACTTGTCGGCGGTCTTCTCCGGCATCCCGACGTAGCCGTTCGCCACGCCGGGGCCGCCGATGCAGATCTCGCCCGCCGTGCCGGACGGCACGACCCGTCGGTTCTCGTCGAGGATGACGATCGAGTACGTCGGCATGGGCCTGCCGATCGTCACCGGACGGCCGGGAAGCAGCTCTCCCCAGGTCGCGGTCACCGTCGCCTCGGTGGGCCCGTACGTGTTGAGCATGCGTCGGCCCGGTCGTGCCCACCGCTCGACCAGCCCGCCGGGGCAGGCCTCGCCGCCGACCATCAGCCCGCGGACAGCCGGCAGGTCGCGCGGAATCGTCGCGAGCAGGGTCGGCACGCAGTAGAAGAGCGTGACACCGGTCAGTTCCAGGAAGTCGGCGAGCTCGGCGCCGAGCCTGCGGGAGTCGTTCGGGCCCACGACCAGGGTCGCGCCGGCCGCGAACGTCGGCCAGATCTCCTCGATCGAGAAGTCGAAGGAGACCGTCATGCCCTGGTACACGCGGTCCGTCGACTGCACGTCGTAGACCTGGGTGGCGATCTCGATGAAGTTGCAGATGCTCGACTGCGCCACCTCGACGCCCTTGGGGCGGCCGCTCGAACCCGAGGTGTAGATCACGTAGCAGGGCGCGTCCCCGTCGGGATCGACGCACAGGCGGGGGTAGGGCCCCTCCTCGCGCAGGTCGGCGTCCTCGTCCAGCACGAGCACCGGCTGGTGCAGGCCCTCGGTGGCGGGCCGCAGCTCGGAGGTGCTGAGCAGAAGATCGAGCGCGGAGTCGTCCGCGATGTACCGGACCCGGTCCGGGGGCGAGGCCGGGTCGATGGGAACGAACGCAGCTCCGGCCTTGAGCACGCCGAGAAGCGCGGTGTAGGTCAGCGGGGAGCGGTGCAGCAGGATGCCGACCCGGTCACCCGAGCCGATGCCCCGCGAGCGGAGGAGATGGGCCAGCCGATTGGCGGCCCACTCGAGCGCGCCGTAAGTCACCTCGCGGTCCCCGTCGTCGACCGCGACGGCCTCGGGGGTCCGGTCCGCGCTCGCCTCGAAGAACTGCTGCAGGCGCCGGGGGGACATGGCCGGCCGGGGGTGTGGCAGGAGTGGGGCCGAGGCGGGACGGGCCGAGGTCCGGCGGGCGGCGATGTCTACCAGGGACAAGAAGGCGGCCCTTCGTTGGGCGGTCGGAGCGGGTGCACGGGTGGGTGGGCGCAGCCGTGCTGCATCGATCCCCCCGTACAGGCCATCGACCGGGCGCGCTCCGTGGTTCGCGTGCCGAATCTCACCCCGTCGTGCGGCTGCCTAGGGCGAACCGTTTCCGCTTCCCGTGCGAACGCGCGACCCGTCTCCCGGTCGGCTGAACCGATCGCCCCCGGCGCGCGAACACCTCTTGTGCTGATGTCCCCGTTCGGATCGGCGCTTCGCCGTCTCGTGTTCATCGGTCTGCCCGGCGCGGCCGTGATGACGGCTGCGCTGGTGCAGGTCGCCCGGGTCGATCGAGCCGGTGCCGTGGCGCCGGTCGGCGCCCGCGGCCTCGCGCATCTGCAACTCGTGGCCTACGCCGAGCTGACCGGTGCGGCGCACCGTTATCCGGACCTCACGGGTGCTGCCCAGGAGCTGGCTCTCGTCGCGTGCGCCGTCGCGCTGACCGCGCTCGTGGCGGTCGCCGTCCGACTCAGAGTCCATCCCGTCGCGCTCGCCCCGATGCTCGTACTGCTGGCGGCATGCCCGCCGGCCGTCGGCGTCCTCGTGACCTTCGGATCCGGGCTGCTCGGAACGGCCTGGCTCAGCGCGGGTGCCGCTCTCCTCACGTCGCCGCGGTCGCTGGCCCGAGCCCTGGGCGTCGCCGTCATGGTGCTCGGCCTTCTCACCGCGCCCCTGCTCGCCGTCCCGGTCGCCGTGCTCGTCGTCGGGATCACTGCCCGGCGGTGGGCCCCCACGGCCGCGGTCGCGTCCGCACTCGGCTGCGCGGCGCTGGTTCTCGTCCATTTGTCCGCGACCCCGGAGACGTCGGTGACGTCGGCGACGACCGGTACCGGGCGCGATCTGCTGGTCGCGACGGCAGCCGTGGTCGTCGTCGTCGGCCTCGTGTTCCGTGGCCTGCGTGCCGTGGCAGCCGCGACGGCGAGCACCGCACTACTGCTGGTCGGGGCACCGTGGACGTCGTTCGCTCTACTGCCCGCGCTCGTGGTCGCGACAGTGGCCCTCGGGGCGGCGGAACTGGACGAGTTCGTCTGGCATCTCCGGCAACGACAGCGGTGGCTGCGCAGGGTCGCGGTCGCTCAGCTGCCCGGACGCTCGACGTAGTCGGCGGATACCAGCGCCCCGTCGCGCAGGCCCAGCACCCAGACGCTGCCCTTCTTCGACGGCACGTCGTCGACATCCACGTCGACCGACACCGTCGCCTCCTGGGTCAACGCCGCGATCACGTGGGGAATCACCCCGCCCTGGCTGCACACCACGGTGACTCCGGGCTGGGCCGTCAGCTCCCGCACCCGCTCGAGCGTGGCGTCCGGGTCGTCCACGTAGCTGCTCTCGCTCAGCAACGGCTCGGGGGCGACCTCCAGACCCAGCGCTTCGGCCAGCGGCGCCACCGTGTCGCGGCAGCGCACCTGCGGGGAACTGACGATGCGGTCCGGGCCGTACAGCGGCAGGAGTTCGGCGATCTGCTGCGCCTGCTTGCGCCCCGCGGTCGACAGCGGGCGGAGGCCGTCGTCGCCGTCCCAGCTGTCGCGGCTCCCGGCCTTGGCGTGCCGCACCACCAGCAGCATCGACGTCGGCGGGCCCAGCTCGGCGAAGCGCGCGACGACATCTGCGTCGTGCGCGTAGGTCAGCAGGCCCTTGGCGGTGTCCGGCGACACCCAGCACAGCTCGTCCACCTCGTGGTTCGGCACGAAGTCGACCGACGATCGCGCCTCCGCCGACCAGTACCGCACGAACTTGCGGCCGTCCGCCACTGCGTAACGGACGTCGCGCAGCCACGCCCCGAGCCGCGCCGCGACCCCGGTCTCCTCCTGCAGTTCACGCACTGCAGCGGCCGCCATCGACTCGCCTGATTCCAGCTTCCCCTTGGGCAGCGACCAGTCGTCGTAGCGAGGCCGATGAACGAGAGCGATCTCCGGACCAGGGCGCCAGAGAACCGCCCCGGCGGCGAGGATGTCGCCGTCGGGATCCTGCTTGCTCACTCGGCCGCAGCCCGGGACGCCGCCCGCGAGTGCAGGTGCATCATCTCGGCCTGGTGGTCGCGCACCGGCGACACTCCCGAGTCGGGCGCCGGCGACGGCCACCACGAGCCGTCCGCGTTGAGCGTCCAGCACCGGGTCGCGGGGTCGAGGCACGAGTCGAGCACCGTGCGCAGGTAGTCGGCGAGCTTCGGCTCGGCCACCCGCAGCAGCACCTCGACGCGCCGGTCCAGGTTGCGGTGCATCATGTCCGCGCTGCCGATCCAAATCTCGTCAGCGGCGTTGAAATGGAACACCCGGGAGTGCTCGAGGAAGCGCCCGAGGATCGACCGGACCTGGATGTTCTCGCTGAGCCCCTCCCGCCCGGGCCGGATCGCGCAGATCCCGCGCACCACGACGTCGACCGGCACCCCGGCCTGCGACGCCCGGTACAGCGCGTCGATCACCTGCTCGTCGACCAGCGAGTTCACCTTGATCCGGATGCGGGCGTCCTTGCCCTCCCGGTGCGCCTCGATCTCGTCCTCGATGCGCCGGACGATCCCGCGCCGCACGCCGTAGGGCGCCACGAGCAGGCTCTGGTACGAGGTCTGGCGCGAGTAGCCGGTGAGGGCGTTGAACAGGTCGGTGAGGTCTTCGCCGATCGTCGGATCCGCCGTCAGCACCCCGAGGTCTTCGTAGAGCCGGGCGGTCTTCGGGTTGTAGTTGCCGGTGCCGATGTGGCAGTAGCGGCGGATCGTGTTGCCCTCCTGGCGCACCACCAGGCAGGTCTTGCAGTGCGTCTTGAGACCGACGAGGCCGTAGACGACGTGCACGCCCGCGCGCTCCAGCTCGCGCGCCCACCGGATGTTGGCCTGCTCGTCGAACCGCGCCTTGATCTCCACCAGCGCGACGACCTGCTTGCCCGCCGCCGCGGCGTCCTTGAGCGCGTCGACGATGGGGGAGTCGCCCGACGTGCGGTAGAGCGTCTGCTTGATCGCGAGCACGTTCTTGTCGGCAGCGGCCTGCTCGACGAAGCGCTGGACGCTCGTCGCGAACGAGTCGTACGGGTGATGGATGAGGATGTCGCCCTCGCGCAGCTGGGCGAACACGCTCTTGGCCGTCTCGCCCTCGGCGAACGCGGATGCCGTGGCGGGCCGGAACGGCTCGTCCTTGAGGTCCGGCCGGTCCACGCCGACGATCTGCCACAGCGCGGTGAGGTCGAGCAGGCCCG
Organism: Pseudonocardia charpentierae; assembly: GCF_031845345.1. NCBI lineage: Bacteria > Bacillati > Actinomycetota > Actinomycetes > Pseudonocardiales > Pseudonocardiaceae > Pseudonocardia > Pseudonocardia charpentierae. The sequence goes on from NZ_JAVREJ010000011.1 coordinate 195,802, forward strand.
GGACGGTGACGACGTCGTTCGGGTCGACGTCCAGTTCGCGCAGCAGCAGCTCCAGCACGTGCGGGCTCATCGTGTCGACGACCTCGAGCCGGACCGGCGGCCCGAACCGGCGGCGGGCGAGCTCGCGCTCCAGGGCCTGCAGCAGGTCCTCGTCGCGGTCTTCCTCGACCTCCACGTCCGCGTTGCGGGTGACCCGGAAGGCGTGGACCTCGGCCACTTCCATGCCGGTGAACAGGTCCGACAGGTGCGCCGCGATCAGGTCTTCGATGGGCAGGAAAGTGATCGACTTGTCGTCCCGGTCGACGGGCCTTACCCGGACCAGCCGCGGGACGTTGTTGGGCACCTTGACCCGGGCGAACCGCTCGGTGCGGCCCTGGGGGTCGCGCACGGTCACGGCCAGGTTGAGCGAGAGCCCCGAGATGTAGGGGAACGGGTGCGCCGGGTCGACCGCCAGCGGGGTCAGCACGGGGAACACCGTCTCGGTGAAGTACGTCGAGAGCGCAGTGCGCTGCTCGTCGCTCAGCGACGACCACCGGTTGACCCGGATGCCCTCCTTGTCGAGCTCCGGGCACACCTCGTCGAGGAACACCTTCGCGTGCGCGACGGCCAGCGCCTGCGTCCGCGCAGAGATGTGGGCGAGCTGCTCGCGCGGCGTAAGGCCGTCGGCACTCCGTACCCCGAGGCCGGCCTCGTCGCGACGCTTCAACCCGGCGACGCGGACCATGTAGAACTCGTCCAGGTTGCTCGCGAAGATCGCCAGGAACTTGGCCCGCTCGAGCAGCGGCTGACTGGTGTCCTCGGCCAGCGCGAGCACGCGGGCGTTGAAGTCGAGCCACGACAGCTCGCGGTTGAGGTAGCGGTCGTCGGGCAGGGTCGAGACGGGGGCGACGGTCCGCGCCGGGGGCACTACGGGCACGGCCGCGTCGGGGGAGACGGGCGTCGTCGCGGTGGTCACGCCGTTTGCTGCGGGCGGGGGTGCCACGACGGGGTCGTCCTGCTCAGGCCGCTCGACGGTGGCCGAGGCCCGGCCGCCCGTACGCGCCGCCGGCCGGGTACGCCGACCGGAGCGTGGGGTCGAGACGGGTGAGGGCTGGTGCTCACCGTGGTCCTGGGAGTCGTCCACGGTCCGATTCTCACCCACGCACCGGTCGTTGGGGGACCGAAGGCTTCGACATCCGGGTGAACTCCCGATGTCCGGGAGCGGTCACAGGGTGGACACAGGATCGGCGGGGAGAATGAGGACATGACCTTGTTCCGTCGCGCCGTGTCGATCCTCGCCGTCTGGGGTGCAGCGACCATGTTCGGGCTGGCGTTCGCGGAGATGACCAAGGTCGGACCGGTGCTTCTCACACTCACCCGTGGGCACGGCATCCACGCGGGCGACCTTCTCGCCTTCGCCGCCGCCTACAGCGTGGCGGCGGTCTTGACCCGCTACCTGCTCCGCGGGGCGGGCTTCTCGTTGCTGCGATGACGTGATCTGCTGAGTCACTCGTGGGGCGGCTGACCACCGTAGACGAGCGTCGAGTCGACGATCTGGTCGATGACGTCGGGCTTGGGGGCGTCGGGCTTGTCCGACACCCACGCCAGCACGATGGAGTATTCGAGGGTGCCGTCGGGGTTCGGCGTGGTCGGGCCACTGGGAACGGCGGCCACTTCCGCGGTGAGGTTGGCGGTGGGGTTGGTGAAGGTGAAGCGGTGGCGGTAGCCGTCCCGCTTGCCGATCTTCGCGGGGCCCTGGTTGAGGGTCGCCCCCTTGGTGATGCCCGGCTCACCGGTCACCGCGTCCTCGACCGCTTTCGCGGCCTCCTCGATGGTGGGTGCCGTCGTGGTGGCAGTCCGTACGAGACCGAGCGCGCAGCTGACCTCGTTGTCGCCCATGCAGGTCGTGGGGGCCACCATCTGCGGGATGACGGGGTTGGCGCTGTTGATGACCTGGTGCCAGCCGGTCGGGATGGCGACCATGACGTGGGTGGTCGGACCCGACAGCAGCAACGGCTCGGGTTGTGCAGGTGGTGCGGCAGCGGGCTCGGCGTTGCCGCAGCCGCTCAGAAGTAGAGCCGAGGCGGCCACGACGGCGAGTCCGCCGGCCCGTCGGGAATGAGTTCGAGTTCCTGACATCTGAGGGTCCTTCCTCGCGCCCTGACGGGTCGCTGTCGGATTTGTCGGGGGGCACGCAGAAGGTGGCGCCGCGCGTTCGCCTGCAGCGGGTCCGATGCGACGGGCCGGGACCGGGCCCGCCCCGGAGGGCGGGCCCGGCGGTGAGTGCGGGTGGCGCTCACCGTGATCGTGAACCGATCAGCAGAACTTCTGCGCGAACGCGCCACCACTGGTGGCCGCGATCGCTGCACCACCGCCGCCGGCGGTGCAGTTGGCCGAGGCGACGTCGTCCGCGGGCTTACCGGTCGCCGACGCCGTGGCGGTCGAGCCGGAGCCGACCGACCGGGCCACTGCGTAGCTGCCCGGACGGGTCGCGGTTGCGGACGAGTACCCACCGTTGGCCGCCTCGGCGTAGGCCGTGGCGTTGTTGCCCGCGGTCGCCTTCGCGAAGGTCGCCGTGTTGCCTCCACCGTTGGCGATACTGGTCGCCTTGCCGTTCACGCTGCCGGGCTCGGTGTTGGCGGCTGCCCACCCGCCACCGGTGGCCACAGCCTTGACGGTGTTCTTGGTGCCGTCCGCGTTGCTCTGGGCCAGGCTGTCCTTGCCGGTCGCCGAGGCGGTCGACTCATTGCCGTTTCCGTTGGCCGAGGCCTGCGCGCCGGACAACGGGGCCGGGTAGATACCCCCATTGGTGTTCTTGGCGGTCGACGACACCTCGTTGCCCTTGCCGGTCGTCGTCGAGGTGGCGGCGCCGTTGTCTGCCTTCGAGCTGCTCTCGTTCCCAACACCGGTGGTCGTGTTGCTTGCCTGACCGCCATTCTTGGCGCCGGCGTCGTTCTTGTTGTACCCGCCGCCGCTGTTGATGTTGGTCGCGGTACCGCCGATCGCGGCCTCGGCCTTGTTCTTGTTGGAATCCGAGTTGATGTTGGTGTTCGAGGCCGTGCTGCCCTTGTCGGCCGCCGTCGCCTCGTTCTTGTTCTTGTCGGAACCGGAATTGAGGTTGCCGGCGGTGCCGCCGGTCTTGGCCTCGGCCTTGTTCTCGTTGTAGTTCGACTTGTCGTTGAGGTTGCTCGCGGTGCCGCCGCTCGTGGCCTCGGCCTTGTTCTTGTTGGAGTTCGAGTCGGTGTTGGCGTTGAAAGCCTTGCTGTCCTTATCGGACGCCTTGGCCTCGTTCTGGTTCTTGTTCGAGTTGGTGTTCGCGTTCCCGGCCACGCCGCCGTTCTTGGCCTTGGCCTCGTTCTGGTTGTAGCTCGACTTGCTGTTGGAGTTGCCGGCGATGGCGCCGCTGCCCTCGGCTTCCGCCTTGTTCTTGTTGGAGTTCGAGTTGTCGTTGCTGTTGGCGGCGTTGCCGGCGTCCTTGGCCTTGGCCTCGTTCTGGTTGCCGTACGACTTCAGATTGCCATTACCGGCACCGCTGCCGTTCTTGGCTTCCGCCTTGTTCTTGTTCTTGTCCGAGTCGACGTTGGTGTTGCTCGCGCTGCTCTTGTTCTCGGCCTTGGCCTCGTTCTCGTTCTTATGAGAGTTGTCGTTGCCGTTGCCGGCGAAGCTGCCGTTCTTGGCCTCGGCCTTGTTCTCGTTCTTGTCCGAGTTCTTGTTGTTGTTGATGGCGAGGCTGCCGTTCTTGGCCTCGGCCTTGTTCTTGTTGTCGCTCGAGTTCTCGTTGCTGTTGCCGGCGAAGCTCGTGTCGTCGCGGTAGGCGCGGTTCTCGTTGCGCCTGCTGTCGCTGTCGTTGCTGTTGACGCCGTTGCCGGAGTTCTGGTTCGCGGACTTCACCACCGAGTGGCCCGGCGATGCGGCGGCGTACACCGTCCCCGAACCGGCAGCGATCATGCCGAGGGCCAGCACAGCGGTCAGCATGGTCTTCTTCGTGGTCTTCACTGAACAATCCTTCTTCGCAGTATGGTGAGAAACTCGTTCGGATCGTGCGCGGAGGAACGAGCTGCTCATCCAGGTCGCGTCAAAGGCACCCGGAAGGTCCACGTCGCGCGGCGCCCGTACGGCGGAAGTGGTGGTCGATCCACCCCGACAGCTGCGGAAGTGCCGGCCGACGGCAGGGCCAGCAATCCGGTGAGGCCGGACGAGCCGCTGGGGCTCGAACTGTCGGCCGGTGGCGCCGGGGTGTGGCTGCTGAACAGCCGGGAACCGGAGCCCAACGTCATCGACACGTGATTGAGCGCGAGCTCTGCCGCCGCGGAAGAATCTGCCTCGGCCCGGTTCGAGAACGAGCCGGAAGTGAGAAGCGTCGAGTCGGGGCTCGACGAAAACGCCTGCACCAGATCACGGCGGTTGAGCTCGCCCGTGGCGAAACCGACGTTTGCGCTACCAGAGCCTGCGTCCCATAGCGACTGGCGGTGCCCGACCTCTTCCATCGGGATCCGGACAGTCGGATCGACCGCAGCCGGGCTACCCTCGGACGGTCCGGCGAAGGCGACCGGTGTGGCAAGAAGCAGAAAGACGACAAGAGCGAATGGAGTGGCGACGTAGGTTCGCGCCCACTTCAGTCGATCCTGCATCGTCGCGCCCATCTGCCACCTCCGCTTCTCATTTGTCGACATGGCTGTCTCGAGGCTCACCGGCTCGACATCAGCGATACCGGGTTCTCGTCGGGGTCGATGCGGCCGCATCCGCTGGGGATCGGATGCGCGCCATTTGCTGCGTACACCACGTTTCTCGGCCCGTCGTACGACCTTGTTACGAGTTCATTGCAGGATGCCCCGTACGGCCTAACGGTGACTACTCTCCGTGAATTGCAGCAGTTCGGCTACTCATTCGGAGTCATGTCCGTACATTTTCTCGACGAGATACCGAAAATTGGGTTTGCAGTCCGCAGCCGGCGGTCGGCGTCACCGGCAATTTCAGACAAATCAGATGGGCGAAGTCATGACCAGCGCAAACGAGCGCGTTCAGCACCGGCCCGTCGGCGCCAGTACGGCTCGGGTGTGCAGGCCAAGTCCCAGCTCGGCCGCCGCGCACAGGTCGTCGCCCGTGTCGACGTCTTGACGCAGCCCCGGTCCGGCCCCCGCCAGCGCTACTGCGCCGGACTCGCGGTGACGCGCTGCTGACCCCGCACCGAACAGTGGGTCGAGCGCCACGAAGGATGCAGCGAGTAACAGGGTCGTGCCGGTGCCCTGCGCGTCCGGACAGAACGCCCGCCGGGCACCGGTGGCGAAGAGCGCCGCGGCGTCGTGCAGCGCCTCATCAAGCTCCGATGGCCGCAATGCGGGCAGGTCGGCCTGCAGCGCACCGACGGGAGCGTCCGGGTCGGTGGCCCGCAGCAGCGAAACCCCGTGACGTAGGGCGTCGTTCAGCCCACCGGCCACGTCCGGCGCGACCTCCACGCCGACGGCCGCGAACTCTGCGGCCACTACGGGATCCGAGCTGATCACCAGCAACCGCCGCACGGCCCGGCTCGCGAGCACGGCCGCGACGGTGTCGTGCGCGAGAGCGAGTGCGAGCGCGGCATGCGCGCCGGGGTCGCCGACTCCGTGATCCGCCGCACCGCGTAGCCGGGTCTTCGCCGCATGCAGGGGCTTGACCGGCACAACGAGATCCACGCACTCCATCCTCACAAATTCCGGGGCCGAGGGTTGCGGTGGACCGCACGTCACCCACCCGTGAGACTCTGCGAACCGGACACGGCTTGACAGGGGGACATAGGTGGCGCGCGAGCGGGGCGGCTTCTGGATCGGCTTCTGCGCCGTCTTCTTCTATCCCTTCGGCTGGCTCAGCGCGCGCCCGCGGTTCGTCGGGCTGGAGCACATCCCGCGTCAGGGCGGCGCCGTGATCGCCGCCAACCACATCTCCCACGTCGACCCGATCTACAGCGCGCTCGCCGTCCACATCGCCCGCCGCGTGCCCCGCTTCCTCGCCAAGGACAGCCTCTGGCGCGTCCCCCTGCTCGGCACGATCCTGCGCTCCACCGGTCAGATCCCAGTGTTCCGCGGAACGGCCGACGCCAAGGCGAGTCTGCGTGAAGGTACGGCTGCGCTGGAGGGCGGTAAGGCGCTGATCGTGTACCCGGAGGGCACGATCAGCCGCGACCCCGCGCACTGGCCCATGCAGCCGCGCACCGGCGTCGCCCGGCTCGCGCTCGCCTCCGGCGTGCCGGTCGTCCCGATGGTGCACTGGGGCACGCAGGCGGTCCTTGACGGCTACCGCAAGCGCTACCGCCCACTGCCCCGCACGACTGTCACCGTGCGCTGCGGCGAACCCGTCGACCTGTCGGCCTACCGCGGACGGACGGTCGACGCGGCCGTGCTGCGCGAGGTCACCGACCTCATCATGGGCCGGGTCCGCGACCTGCTCGCCGAGGTCCGCGACGAGCCCGCCCCGCAGGAGTTCTACCGGCGGGAGACGGCGTGACGACCGAGATCCAGCGGGTCGCCGTCCTCGGCGCCGGGTCGTGGGGGACGACCTTCGCGAAGGTTCTCGCCGACGCCGGCCGCGACGTCGTGCTGTGGGCACGCCGCCCCGAGATCGCCGAAGCGATCACCGAGAGCCGCTGCAACCCCGAGTATCTGCCGGACGTCGAGCTGCCGCCGCTGGAGGCGACGACCATCGCGGCGGTCGCTCTGGAGGGCGCCGACGCCGTCGTGCTCGCGCTCCCGTCGCAGACGCTGCGGCACAACCTCAGCGCGTGGCGGACGCTCCTTCCGCCAGGACGCACGCTGGTCAGCCTCGCCAAGGGCGTCGAGTTGGGCACGCTGGAGCGGATGAGCGAGGTCATCGCCGAGGTCGCGGAGGTGCCGTCGGATCACGTCGCGGTGTTGTCCGGGCCCAACCTCTCCCGCGAGATCGCCCTCGGCGAGCCCACCGCGACCGTCATCGCCTGCCGCGACCACGACCGGGCCGTCGCTCTGCAGCACGCCTGCATGACCGGCTACTTCCGCTCCTACACCAACACCGACGTCGTCGGCTGCGAGCTCGGCGGAGCCGGCAAGAACGTCATCGCGCTCGCCGTCGGGATGGCCGCCGGGATGGGGTTGGGAGACAACAGCCGCGCCTCGCTGATCACTCGGGGACTCGCCGAGGTCAGCCGTCTCGGTGTCGTGCTCGGGGCCGATCCGCTGACCTTCGCCGGCCTCGCCGGCCTGGGCGATCTCGTGGCGACCTGCTCGTCGCCGCTGTCGCGCAACCGCACCTTCGGCGAGCGGCTCGGGCGAGGGGAAACCCTCGCCGAGGCCGAGGCGGCCAACCACGGCCAGGTCGCCGAGGGCGTCAAGTCGTGCCAGTCGATCTGCCAGCTCGGCCGGCGGCACGGCGTCGAGCTGCCGATCTCAGACGCCGTGCGGCGGGTGTGCCACGAGGGTCTGCCGGTCCCGGCCCTGGCCAAAGAGCTGATCAGCCGTGCGCCGCGCCCGGAGTAGATGGTTGTCAATGACGAAAAAACAAGGCAGCGAGAACACCTGACGCCAACAAGCAGGTGACCATGCCCACGAGCACAACGGGCAGCATCCAGGGCGTGATCGGACCAATGAGCATGGCCGCCGCGCCGAACACGGCAACAAGCCAAGCGGCAGTCGTCGAGTTGGAGGCAGGCTTGAGCATGTACCGGTCTCTCGAACGCATGGGCTTGCAGGGTCACTGCACGACTCGTTCCGGTGAGGGCATCGGTTAACCAGACTGCTTACTGAGCGCGATCTTTACTGCACTTGGAGTATTTGACCTTGACCGTCGTAGTGCCGGCGAGCGGGGCCTACGCTGGCTCGATGGATCTCGGCGACGGCACCCGCTGCGTGCACGGCGGTCACACCGCGGACGGTCGTCCGGGCGCCCCGTTGCACGCCGGCCCGGTGCTCTCGTCGACGTTCCATCTCGGCCCCCCCGACGACGAGCTGCCCGGCTATTTCTACGGCCGGCCCGGCAACCCCACCTGGACTGCGCTGGAGGAGGCGATCGGCGCACTCGACGGCGGTGAGTGCGTCACCTTCGCCTCCGGAATGGCCGCTGTCGGTGCCGTCCTGCGCCTCACCGCCCGGGCCAGCGCCGCGATCGTCCTGCCGTCCGACGGCTACTACGTCACCCGCGCCCTCGCCCACACCGAGCTCGCCCCGCTCGGCGTCGAGATCCGCGAGGTGCCCACCTCCGGCCCCTGGCCTGACGGCGTGCTGGACGGCGCGACATTGCTGCTCGTCGAGACGCCCTCCAACCCCGGCCTTGACGTGTGCGATCTCCGGGCCGCAGCTGCGGCCGCCCATGCGGCCGGCGCGCTGCTCGCCGTCGACAACACCACCGCCACCCCACTCGGGCAGCGCCCTCTCGCCCTCGGCGCCGACCTCACGGTCGCCAGCGACACCAAGGCTCTGTCGGGCCACGGCGACGTGCTGCTCGGCCACGTCACCGCGGCCGACCCCGCGCTGGCCCAACGCCTGCGCGAGGCCCGCACCCGCACCGGCGCCCTTCCCGGCCCGATGGAGGCGTGGCTCGCTCACCGCGGGCTCGGCACGCTCGACCTGCGGCTCGCCCGCCAGGCAGCCAATGCCGAAGCGCTCGCCCACGCCTTGCGCGAGCACTCCGCAGTGACCGACGTCCGCTGGCCCGGGCTGCAGAACGACCCATCACACGCCGTCGCCGCCACGCAGATGCGTCGATGGAACGGGGTCCTCCGATTCACGCTGCCCTCGGTCGACGCAGTGAGCCGGTTCCTGGCCGCGTCTCGCTACACCGCGTCGGCCACGAGCTTCGGCGGCCTGCGCAGCACCGCCGACCGCCGCCAGCGCTGGGGCGACGCCGTCGCGCCCGGCCTCGTCCGCTTCTCCGCAGGCTGCGAAGACACCGCAGACCTCGTCGACGACGTCGTGACCGCGCTGGACACCGCCTGAGAACGACGGTTCGGCGCAATATCACACTCGCGTAACCGGTCCTCGATATGGTTCCCTCCGAGTGACGGAGGTGGTCGATGCCCGAGCGACAACCCGACCCGGCTGACCCCGAGCAAGCCATGGCCCTGTCGGGCTGTGCGCCTCCGACGGGGTCCCGGGTTCTCCTGCTCAATGCCACCTTCGAGCCGCTCGCGGTCGTCACCGCCAAGCGTGCCGTCGTACTGATGCTCACCGGCAAGGCCGAGTGCGTGCAGGCCGCCCTCGAGGGCGTCTTCCACTCGGAAAGCCTCACGATCGTCGCACCGTCGGTCATGCGCCTCTCGCGATATGTGCGCGTGCCCTACCGCCGCCCCGTCCCGATGACCCGCGCCGGCGTGCTCCGCCGCGACGGCCGGCGCTGCGCCTACTGCACCCGCCGCGCCGACACCATCGACCATGTCGTTCCCCGCAGCCGCGGCGGCGGACATACCTGGGAGAACTGCGTCGCGGCCTGCCGAGCCTGCAACTCGCGAAAGGCGGACCGCCTGCTCGACGAGCTGGGCTGGTCGCTGCGGGTGAAGCCGTGTGCGCCGCATCGCGCCGCCGGCGGCGTCATGGTGCTGACCGTGGAGCCGCACCCGGCCTGGGAGCCGTGGCTGAGCGCCGCAGCTTAGTCCAAGATCACGGATTTATACTCGCTGCGGTTGGCCGGACCGCCCGTCCGGGTATACCTGCAGGGTCGGTCAGTGACGGCGCGACACTGTTCTCAGTTGCTCTGCGCAACGGTCTGTGCCGCGGGAGGCCTCGTGATCCGGGTCATGGTGGTCGACGACCACGACTTCGTCCGCAGCACGATGTGCGAGTTGATCGACGGCACGGACGACCTGCGGGTGGTCGGGGAAGCGGAAGACGGTGCCCGAGCCGTGGCGGTGGCGCGCGAGACCACCCCGGACGTCGTGCTCATGGACCTCTCCATGCCCGTCCTGAACGGCATCGACGCCACACGCCAGGTCGTGGCCGCGGTTCCCGCGGCTCGGGTGATCGTGCTGACGACCTCGACCAGAGGCCAGGACGTGCACGACGCCGCTGCGGCCGGCGCGGTCGGGTTCCTGTCCAAGGGGGCCGACCCGGACGACGTGCTCGAGGCCATCCGAGCGGCGGGGATAGGCGGCACGGCCTGGGACCGCCGGTCGGCGGAGATCCTGCGTCGGGCCTGCTGAAGCGACGTACCGGCTGTCGAGCGGTCGGCGGTTACCACACGGATCTACTCGACGATCGACAGGTCGGGCATCCCTGTGGGTTCGCGCAGTACCTATTGAAGCGTTGCGCCATTCAGGCTGGTTGATTTTGCCGAACAGCCTAACCAATTTTAGGGAACTCCCCCCGACTGCCCGAGCCTTCTGACGTGACTTTACCTGCTGTTTGGTTCGAGCGACGAACTGTGGAGTCCGCGCGGCTCGTTATCGCAAGGGAACCGATGTTGCGGGCATCACAATGAATCTCGTCTCGTAACGATGGCCGGTGCTCCCTCGACTGTTTAGCGTGGGTAACTTCTCAAGTACGGACGGGCGTTCGTCGAACCCTGACCTATTCACAGGCAACGCATAGGAAAACGCTCGCCGGGGATGCGGAGCGCCTCCCGGGGGCCCTGAGTCGTGCCGGAATCGGCTGATTGCCGTGCGCCCATCAGTTGGGCTCATTGATGGGGCAGGTGTATTCGGCCTGTGCTGAAAAAGCAGGAAAGGTGAAGGCGTGAATCAGAGGCAGATGCTGTCGCAGTCGACACGGAGCGACGCCTCCCCTCGGGTCGCCCTTGTCATCGCTGCGCACAACGAGGAGCAGGTGATCGCCGACACGCTGCGGGCGGCAACGGCGCAGAGCTACCCCTCGACACCGTGCTGGTGATGGCGGACAACTGCACGGACCGGACGGTGGAGATCGCCTCGGGCATCCCCGGCGTGACGGTGATCGAGACCGTCGGCAACGCGCATCGCAAGCCGGGAGCGCTCAACGCGGCGTGGCGCCTCCTCCGCGGTCGCGTCCACTACATGGCGCGCATCGACGCCGACACCATCCTCCGTCCGGCAGCGGTCGGGCAGTGGGTGGAACAGATGGTGCGCGAGCCGCAGACCGCCGGGATCTCCGCACGGTTCACCATGCAGTCGGACCCCGCCAACGCCCCGGCGCAGAACGTCTGGGCGAGGCTGCAGAAGGCGGAGTTCGCACGCTGGACCGACACCGCCCTCAACCGCGGCGGCCACACCACCGTCCTCGCCGGCACCGCGTGCATGCTGCGCATGTTCGCCTTGGAGGCGGTGCACGAGAGCCGGGTGATCAACGGCGTCGGGTCTGGCCCGTGGTCGTACTCCTCGCAGGTCGAGGACTTCGAACTCACCTACCGGCTACGGATCCTGGGCTTCCACACCAAGGTCTCCTACACGGTGCGGGCTTACACCGACGCCACGGTCGACGTGCGTGCGCTGTGGGCACAGCGGATGAAGTGGCAGGTCGGCACACCGTCGAGGACCTCCTGGCGTTCGGCGTGAACCGGTTGACGCTGCGCGACTGGGGCCAGCAGTTGCTCGGCCTGTGCGCGGCGGCCGTCCGAGCCGGCTGGCTGGCGGCCACCATTCTGTACGCGATGCTCGGCACTCTGCACATTGCCGCTGTGTGGTTCCTCCTTCCGGCATTGTTCATCGCCAACGACGTGAAACAGGCACTCCGGGTGCCACACCGCGATACGAAGGATCTGCTGCTCGCGGCGCTCCTCCTGCCGCAGGAGGCATTTGCCTGGATGCGCGCGGGGTGGTTCTCCAAGGCCTGGATCGACTGCCTCTGGTCGAAGATGAGCGGGCAGCGCAAGGATCGCTGGCAGCTGCAGTACGCCGCCGAAGCGAAATAGGAAATCCGGAGAGAGCGGACCGCTCCACCTCCACGCAACGAAGGGAGACAACGATGTACGGCGCCAAGACGAGCATCGCCGCGTCCAGCAGTGGCCTCGCCGGTGTGGCGGCAACCTCCACCACCCACATCTGGCTGCTCTTCGCGGCCATCACGGTGCTCTTCGCCCTCAGTGCGGTGGCTCAGTTGGCGCGTAAGCCCAAGGCGCACCGGCCGTGACGGGCAACCCTCGAGCGGATGTGAAACGCGGATCATGAAGTTGCCGCCGGACGAGCTGGAGGCGCGCCCCGAGCCACGCGCGTCGCGCAGAGCCCTCAGATTTCTCGGCAGGATGTCGGCCGCTGCGTTCGGCGTGGTCCTGATCTTCGTCTGCGTGCAGACCGTGGTGCGTGAGCAGTTCGCGTCGTCCGGCCCGTCCCGAGCTGCCGTCGCCGCACCGGAGCCCTACGCCTGCACGGGCTACGTGGCACTGACGTACGACGACGGCCCCAGCGCCGGTGCGGAGGAGCTCGCGGCCGCACTCGAGCAGTCGCGGCTGCGCGCCACCTTCTTCATGATCGGCAAGAACGTCGAGAAGGAGCCGGACGTCGTGCGGGACCTCGCGCAGCGGGGCTTCGCGATCGAGAACCACACCTACAGCCATCCTGACCTCACCGGCCTGTCCCGGACGGCGCTCGAGAGCGAGATCCAGCGGGGGAGTCAGGCGATCGAAGGCGTGACCGGTCAGAAGCCGGCGCTCCTGCGGCCGCCGGAGGGGGCGACCAACGCGAACGTCCGGAAGGTCGCTGCCGGGTTCAGCGCCACCGAGGTCATTTGGACGACGGACACCGACGACTGGCAGGAGGGCAAGACCGCGCAGGACATCGCGAACTCCGCCCTGCAGGTGCCACCGGGCGGCGTGATACTCATGCACGACTTCGGTTCGGAGACCGAGCTCGACGCCGTCCCCCTCATCGCGGCGGGACTTCGGGACCGTGGCCTGTGCGCCGGTAAGATCGTTCCCTCGACGACGGAAGTACCCGTGTGGGACGGGCTCTCCTACTTCGCCACGGCGGCGCCCTGGTGATCCAGGTGGCCCGGTCGTCCGTCGGAGGGCGTCTCGCGTGAGGGCGCGGCACGCCCTCCGCGGACCGAGAGCTCGTGACCTGATCCGTCAGGTCCTGTCGGGAGGAGGACCTGTGCGTGCGTCACTGGTCCTCCTCCTCGGCCTCGCGGTGGCGGCGGTCCTGCTGACCAACTGCTCCCGCAGCCGGTACGAGGACGTCGCCGCATCGACGGACTGGCAGCTCGTGTGGTCCGACGAGTTCGACGGCGCTGCCGGCAGTACGCCCGGCGCGGACAAGTGGACGTACGCCACCGGCGGCGACGGCTGGGGCAACGAGGAGCTGCAGCACTACACCGACGGACCGGAGAACGCCTCGCTGGATGGTCAGGGGAATCTGATCGTCACCGCCCGCGTCGACGACCCGGCGACGCAGCAGTGCTGGTACGGCCCATGCCGGTACACCTCGGCGCGGCTGACCACCCAGAACAGGTTGAGCCAGCAGTACGGCTACTTCGATGCCAGGACCGGGTGCCGCGCGGACAGGGCGTCTGGCCTGCCTTCTGGATGCTCGGCGACAACCTCGACTCGGCCGGCTGGCCGACCGCAGGCGAGATCGACGTGATGGAGAACGTCGGCAAGGTTCCCGGGAGCGTGTACGGCACCCTGCACGGCCCCGGTGCCGTCTACGAGAACCAGCAGGTCACCGCTGAGTACACGCTGCCCGAGGGGCAGGCGTTCGCGGACGACTTCCACACGTTCGCCGTGGAATGGTCGCCGACGGCCATCACTTGGTACGTGGACGGGCAGCCGTACGAGAAGCGCACGAAAGAGGAGCTAGCTAGTGCGTTGACCATGAACGTTCGCCTAGTTGGCGACACGCCGTGCAGCGTCCCGGGCTTCGACTGCTGTTGATCTCACCCTCGGTTCCGGTATCGGGTCGGATCGGGAGCGGAGATCTGCATGGCAGAA